>JAOTWK010000011.1 GCA_029862935.1 Gemmatimonadota bacterium
ACGAGGGGGGACAGAACGGTGGCGGGGCTGGACACTGTGAGCTGTACTTGAACAACGGCGACGAGACGTTCACCGACGTCGCCGCACGCGTCGGGATCGACGTCTTCGAGTTCGTGAAAGCGGTCGCGTGGGGCGACGTCAACAACGATGGGTTTCTCGACCTATACCTCTCGGTGCTGGACCAACCCAATCGCCTGTATCTCAACCGCGGAAGCCAGGCGCCGGAGACGTGGCACTTCGAGGAGGTTGGCGCCGTGGCAGGCGTGCAGCGGCCCATCTCCAGCTTCCCCGTGTTCTTCTGGGATTACAACAATGACGGGTGGGAAGACCTGTTCGTGGCGAGTTTCGACGTCCGTCAGAGCTTCGGGTCGGCAGGAGAAATCGCCGCTCAGTTCTTGGGACTTCGCCAGCACGGGGAGCGCAACCGGGTGTATCGCAACAACGGTGACGGCACGTTCACCGATGTCGCGCCCGAGCTGAGACTCGACTTGAGCCTCTGGGCCATGGGGATCAACGTCGGTGACCTGAACAACGACGGGTTTCCGGACATGTACATCGGCACCGGCACTCCTGACCTGCGATCCATCATGCCAAACCGCATGTTCCTCAACGAGCAGGGCACCCAGTTCCGCGACATCACACTCGACGGTGGCTTTGGGCACTTGCAGAAAGGGCATGCCATCGCCTTTGCCGATTTCGACCGTGACGGAGACCAAGATGTCTACGCGGTCATGGGCGGCGCGGTAGAGGGAGACCACTATCCCAATGCGCTGTTCGAGAACCCGGGATTCGGCCGTGACAACGCATGGGTCGTGTTGCAGCTCGAGGGGCGCTCCGCAAACCGCTCGGGCCTCGGGGCGCGGATCAGCCTCAGGGTCACGGACTCAAGCGGCACGGAGCGCGTCATCCACCAGACCGTGTCGACCGGCGGTAGCTTCGGCGCGGCGAGTCTGCAACAGGAAATCGGCGTGGGACAGACCGCACGGATCGACGAGCTCACGATCACGTGGCCGAACCAGGTGCGCTCGACCGACACCTACCACGATTTGGCCGTCAACACGATTTACCGGGTCGTCGAGGGCCAACCCCCGGTGTCATTGGACGTTGCGCCGGTCCCGCTGCAGACCGGCCGTCAGCACCGCCCTTGACCGACCGCTGGCGCTCCTTCCCGCCGGCGGCGCACACGCGTAAGATCATGGTCGGAACTGAGGAATGGTGTGGCCACCGTGGGCGTCACCCCCTAGTCGATCCGTGAAGCTTCAGAGCATTTGATCAATTCAGGGAGGAGGAACCATGGGAAAGCGCAAACTCACGACATCTGCAGGCATACCGGTCGGAGATAACCAGAACTCGCTCACCGCCGGTCCGAGGGGACCGCTGCTCGTACAGGACTGGCAGCTCTTCGAGAAGCATGCCCACTTCAACCGGGAACGTATCCCGGAACGCGTGGTGCACGCGAAGGGTTCCGGCGCGTACGGCATGTTGAAGGTCACGAACGACATCACCCAATACACCACGGCGAAGATCTTCTCGAAGGTGGGGAAAGAGACCGAGTGCTTCCTGCGGTTTTCTACGGTCGCCGGTGAACGCGGTGCCGCCGATGCGGAGCGGGACGTCAGGGGCTTCGCCATGAAGTTCTATACGGACGAGGGGAACTGGGATCTCGTAGGGAACAACACGCCGGTGTTCTTCGTCCGCGACCCCTACAAGTTTCCGGATTTCATTCGCACGCAGAAGCGGGACCCGAAAACCAACCTGCGCAGTCCGAAGGCCATGTGGGACTTCTGGTCACTCTCGCCCGAGAGTCTCCATCAAGTGACCATCCTGTTCTCGGACCGCGGATTGCCCAAGAGCTACCGGCACATGAATGGTTACGGCAGCCATACCTACAGTTTCATCAACGCGAAGGGCAAGCGGTCTTGGGTGAAGTTCCACTTCAAGACGATGCAGGGGATCGAGTGCCTCACCGACGACGTGGCTGAGGGGATCGTCGGGCAGGACCGGGAAAGCCACCAGCGCGACCTGTTCGAATCGATCGAGCAGGGGGATTGCCCAAAGTGGCGGATGATGGTGCAGATCATGCCCGAAACGGACGCCGACAGAACACCGTACAACCCGTTTGACCTCACCAAGGTCTGGCCGCACGGCGACTACCCGTTGATCGAGGTCGGCGTGTTGGAGCTGAATCGCAACCCGGAGAACTACTTCGCGGACGTCGAGCAGTCTGCCTTCTCTCCAGCGAATGTTGTGCCCGGTATCAGCCATAGTCCCGACAAGATGCTGCAATTTCGGATCTTCTCGTACGCGGACGCCCACCGGTATCGGCTCGGCGTGAACTACGAGAGTCTGCCGGTGAACAAACCGCGCTGCAAAGTCGCGACCTACCACCGCGACGGGAGCATGCGGTTCGACGGCAACGAAGGTGGGGCAGTCAACTACGAGCCGAACAGCATGGGTGGGCCTGAGGAGTCGTCGCGGTTCAAGGAGCCTCCCCTCGCGATCGACGGGGATGCCGACCGTTACGACCATCGGGAGGGCAACGACGACTACACGCAGGCCGGCAATCTGTACCGGCTCATGCCTCGCGACGAGCAGCAGCGCCTGCACGTTGCGCTGGCTGGCGCGATGAAAGGCCTGCCCAAAGAAATCATCGATCGGCAACTCGGGCACTTCGAGAAAGCCGACCCGGCGTACGCGGCCGGGGTGCGCAAGGCGCTCGGGCAATCCAAGCGGGAGCCGGCGCTGGTGTCCTAAGCCAAAGACGCAGTCTACACGATCGAGGGGGGCCGCACGCGGCCCCTCTTGTGTTTCCGTACACCCAACCGTGGACGCCCGAGCGATCCGACCCACTTGCGCGCATGCGAGGTCAGATACAGCTTTGCGACCAATCCCCCGTCGCGTAGGTGATACCGTTGAAACCGCTCCTCAAGGTCTCCGTGGCAACTGCTGCGCTGCTGTTCGTCGTCGCCTGGCTCACGCCCGTCCATGAGTATGGCACCACGCTCGCCCAAGGCGGCGTGCCAGGGTGGGAGGCGTTCCGCGTTGCGCTCACTCCCCTGTGGAGTTTTCAGGATGCGATGGTCGAAACCTGGTACGGGAGCATTCACACGGTGGTGAGCGCGCTCACGAATTTCCTATTCGTGGCTGCACTTGCTCACATGTTGTGGCGGCCGGGGACCTATGGCCGGGCTGTGTGTTGGCTGCTGGTGGCCGCGACCGTGATCAACGCGACCTGGTTCTTGCTGGATGGCGACCGTGGTGCGCTGCGGCTGGGGTACTACCTGTGGGTGTCGTCGTTCGCCGTCCTCGCCACAGCCGCATGGTTCGTACCGACGAGCGATCCGGAGACGTCACCGCAACCGCAGTGACGACCGGTCAATTCAACGCAGGCCCTCGAGGGTACAGTACGGCACCCGCCCGTCGATGATGCGACGTCCGAACGCGTGGCATCCGCGAATCGCCTCCTCCTCGGTCTGGAACGTCTGCGGTCCGCTGAACGCGCGCCGCTTCGTGCGGTACGCAATCAGGAGATCCAGAGTCCATTTGCAGCTGCCGCGTATCTGGAACGTGCGCGGCGTGATCGTCCATCCCTGATACGTGAGGGGGCTCATCGCAGGGATTCCACCATCGGCATGAGGTCCAGGGCCACGAGCGCGGACTCATAGCGCGAGGCCGCACCTCGCAGGCGCATGAACAAATGCTCGAGGTTCGGAAAGGACCAAATCGCGGCGTGGGTGGTTCCCACGACCGACCACTGGTCATCTTGGTAACCAGCGACTTGTGCAGTTGTGCGCACGAACCCAGCGCAGTGGGTCTGCCGCAGGAAATCCATCAAACCGAGCGCCAGGCGTTCGGTCGGGCAGTGGAAGACAAACGTGAACAGCTGCGGAAGGTGCTGCACGCCGGCGGCCGATAGTTCGAGCCAGCAGCGTCGCGCCTCGGTCAGTGAACCCGCCGAACCGCCATCCTGATACTCGTCGGGGACAATGAAGCTCACGTGGTCTTACCCGCGACGCATTTGAGCCCGACGACCACGTCGGTCTCGGAACCACAAATGCAACAGTAACACACCAGGACCATTGTTCTCCTTAGTATAGAAAAAGCGGGACTGGCGCCGTGGCGCATTCCCGCTTTCGGATGGCTGTCAGTCGGGCGACACACGATGTAATCGCATATGAACCATAATCGGTGGCGATCACCCTGTCAAACGCCCTGACCGGTAGCCAGGACGCCCCAAACGCGACGTATTCCCCTTCCGCACCGCTTTGACTATCTTGTAAGCAAGTCACGAGCCGCTCATCGGAGCACGTAGACAATCGCAACGGAAGTGCAGGGGAACCGGCAACTGACGCGGTTCCTCTTTTTCTTTGGTAGCACGCCGCACCATGCGGCACCACCCGCGGGGACTGATCCGCGGACAACTCGATGGACGATCGGCCAGTGCGGACACTCCGGACTCCGACGCGCATCGAACACGGAGGAGAAGGTATGTCACCCATCACTGGCAAGGTGAAGTGGTTCAACGACCAAAAGGGCTTTGGTTTCATCACGCCCGACAATGGCGAAAAGGACTGCTTCGTCCACCACTCGGCGATCCAAGCCTCGGGCTTCAAGACGCTCGCGGAAGGGGACGCCGTGGAGTTTGAGATGGTCCAGGGCCAGAAAGGCCCAGCCGCGCAAAACGTGACCAAGGTCGGCTAGTCGCGCCGCGCAGCACCACAGGCCATGGGGGGTCGCATCGAAAGAATCGGTGCGGCCCCTCTTCTCGTAATGCCGGAAGCTCAGGCTCTGACGGAATCTGCATCGGCAAAGACAGAGCCTTCGAGCCACTCGGTGAGCAACCGATCGACCTCGTCGACTTCCTGACCCAGGAGGTGCGGCAATGCTTCTCGCCGATACCCCGAGGACACGAGGAACCAGGCGGGTTCGGTCGCCGGCTCGTCGCGCTTCACGTTGGCCGGAAGGCCGTCATACGATACGAAATGAAATTCGCGGCCCCGATGCATGATGTGGCGTTGCTCAACTCTGTATCGACTGGACATGTCTGACCCTCGAGACGTGATGGATGCGACTAGGCGGGCGCTGCCACCAGTAACTCGGTAGCGACCGCTTCGAGAATGATTTCGCGCGCCCGCGCCACGATATCGTCCAAGGACGGCGTCGAGGCGAACATCTGTCGCGCTTCGGTGCGCAGTTCCTCCATCGTTGGAACATGCGGCACGTGCATATCGGCAAGCATAGCCACTGCTTCTGCCTTCGCGGTCTGCGCCCGCGCTCGGAGCTCGTCAAAGGTCGGCGTGTTTAGCCACGCCTCACGTACCTGGGCGGTTATCTGCTCCACGGCCATCGTGGCGGCGAGGTGGCGAGCCACCTTCTCGACGACGCCGCGAGACAGCTCCTTCTCGTTTCGGACGAGTGACCTGGGAGGCGCGTTCAGATCGTATACGATGCCTGCCCACGACAGCAGCTTGAGCGCGTAGTAGGTCACGTCGATCTCCCACCACCGGAATCCCTGCCGGGTCGACGCCATATAGGCATGGTGGTTGTTATGCCATCCCTCGCCCATCGTGATCAGCGCCAGCCACCAGTTGTTCCGTGAGTCGTCGCCCGTCACATACCGCTGCGTCCCGTGGACATGTGCCAGAGAATTGATCGCAAATGTGCCATGGTACAACAGCACCGTGCTCCAAAAGAACCCCACCACGAGGCCCGACCAACCGGCCACCAGCCAGACGACGGCACCAAGAACGACGGCGGGCAGGTAGCGGTGCGTGTCGAGCCACACCAGCTCGGGATATTTCGCGAGATCGGGCACCGCGCGCAGATCCGTCTTGCCCTGTTTCGGGGCGAAGATCCAGCCCAGATGTGCGTAAAAGAAGCCGTGATGCCGCGGGGAGTGCACGTCGAGTTTCGTGTCGGAGTGCTTGTGATGCTGCCGATGCTTCGCGGCCCACCACAACACGCCGCGCTGCGCCGAACTCTGGGCTAGCCACGCGAGCACGAACTGTCCGACACGACTGGTCCGGAATGATCGGTGCGAAAAGTAGCGATGGTACCCAGCCGTCACCGCGATCATGCGGACCACATACAGCACCGCACAGAGCACCAGCGCCTCAACGGTCACGCCCGTCCAAATGGCCGCCACGCACACCACGTGCACCAACAAGAACGGAATCGGTGCGGGGTAGATGATATCGTCGTGGAATTCCTCGGGGTCCCGTGATCTGAGAATCTCGGTGCCGTTCAGCGCCATGTGTGGATCCTCTTCCTCTTATCGTTTGCGAGCGCCGCCGCGGCGGGGTCTGATCGATCGTTCCGGGCGCAGGCGTTCCACTCGCTCCCGGGGCTGCATGGGCGCAACCGCCGGTTCGAACCCGGGGAAAACTTCCCGCGGGAACGTGCGGCCCATCAACTTCTCGACGTCCCACATGAGCAGCCACTCGTCAGGCGACATGAGTGTGAGCGCGACCCCCTGCGCACCTGCCCGGGCCGTGCGGCCCACACGATGCACATAGATCTCGGGGTCCCGCGGCACATCGAAATTTACCACCATGACGATGTTTTCCACGTCGATGCCCCGGGCGGCAACGTCGGTCGCCACCAAGACGTTCACCTTGCCGTTCTTGAAGCGTTCCAACGCCTTGTTGCGCGCCTCTTGCGTCTTACCACCGTGCAGAGCAGCGACATAAGTGCCGTCGGTTCGCAACTGCCCAGCGAGCCGATCGGCACCGTGCTTGGTCCGAGTGAATACCAGCGTACGAGCGTCGGGCCGTTCGGCCAGCATCTTTGCCAGGACCCGCCGCTTCTTGGCCCGATCGACCGCCACGAGGATATGCTCGATCCCTTCCGCTGCGCTTGCCCGTCGCCCGATCTCGACCGCCGCATGATTGTTCATCGCGCGCCGAGCCAACCGATCGACGTCACCAGTGATCGTGGCCGAAAAGAGGAGTGTCTGCCGTTTCGACGGGATAGCATCCAGAATGCGCGACACATCGCGGGAGAAGCCCATGTCCAACATGCGATCCGCCTCATCGAGCACGAGCACTTCGATGTTCGACGTGTCGACGTGCCGCCGGCCCATGAGATCGAGCAGCCGGCCGGGTGTCGCGATCACGATATCCACGCCACGGCTCAGTGACCGAATCTGCGGCCCCAGCGACGTACCTCCGTAGAAGGCTTCCGCCTTGAGCCCAGTGTGTCGGCCATACGCTCTGGCCCGGGTGACGACCTGCTCGGCGAGCTCACGGGTCGGAACCAACACCAACGCCCGCAGCGAACCCGAGCGGCCATGCGCCAAGCGTTGCAGGATCGGGAGGATGAACGCCGCGGTCTTCCCAGTGCCCGTCTGCGCCGATCCGACCAGATCGCGGCCGGCGAGACCGACGGGGATGGCTTCTTGTTGAATTGGAGTGGGTTCGGTGTAACCCTCGTCATCGAGGGCGCGTAAAAGTTCGGGCGCGAGGCCCATTGTGTGAAATGATGCGTTGACCAAGAAATCTCCTGTTGTCTACATATGCGCACGCGGTCGACTCCCCTGTCGCCGGAGCGCGATACTGCTCGAGTTGTCTGAACCTGAGGAATGAATCGACGAGTGATGCGTGTCGGTACCCAATCCTAAGCCGGGGACCGTTCACATCGAGGAAGGAAGCCAGCTTGCGGTTCGTACGTCAGCGGCTAAAGCTAATGGGTACAGAGCGAAAAAGCGAATGGGGCTACCAGTGGATCTCGACCACGTCACCTTCGTCCAAGACGTGTGCGTCCTTCACCGACTGCCCATCGAACACGCTCGGGCCCCACACCCGGGCGAACTTGAAGCCGTCGGCGATGTCTTTGTGAATGTGCCGCGCCAAGTCGCCGACGGTGGACCCCTTGGACAACGTAAATGGCCGGACACGGTCGGGGTCCTTGCTCGGTTCCTTGGTGTAAATGCGCATGATGTCGAGTGCGGCGAACGTCTGCGTGCCCAGCACGTCGAACCCGTCACCCGTGACGGCGGAGACCGGCGTGATGGGCCACGGCGCGTCGAGCAACTCTTTCAGCGCGGCGAGATCGCCCGCTGACCCCTCGCGGTCCATACCGGTCACGACGAGCAGTGCACGCTTGTGGAGCCAGCCGGGCCTCGTCTCTGCTGGCGCACTCGCTCCCGCCGGGTAAAGCCCGATCGCCTTCTTGCTCAGGAGCTCCGTAACGCAATCGATGCCGGCGAGCGGCTGCTCGATCGACACCACCAGCCACGCCATGTCGCCGGCACGCACCAGATCGTAGACCCAGGACTCCACGTGCTCTTCGCAGAGCGGTGGCAGATCGACGAGCTGAAACGCCACGTCCTCGTACGGCATCATGCCGGGTGTTGCCTCCCGTGTGGTGAGCGGATAGGCGGCGACGTCCGGCTTGGCATGCGTGAGCGCCGCGACGAGACTGGATTTACCGGCATTCGGAGGACCAACCAGCACTACCTGTCCCGCCCCCTCATGTGGGACGCGGTGACTGTGCCCTCGCGCCGCACCCTTCCTTTTCGGTTCGCGACGCAGCTTCGAGAGACGTGAACGGAGATCGGCTTGCAGCTTGTCCGTCCCCTTGTGCTTGGGGATCACCCGCAGCATCTCCTCCACGCACGCGATCTTCTCCTCTCGCGTGACCGCGCTGCGAAACTTGGCCTCGGCTTCCCGGTACGCCGGTGTGAGATTGGCTGGCATCGTGTCCACGCGCGATTCAATCGAAGGTCGCGACTTATCATCTTACGCGTGTCGGCATCGGAAGGCCATCAGCCATCAGCCGTCAGCTAGCTGCTATCAGGGACTGCCCCCTCTGCCCCTCTGCCCCCGCTGCCTCCTGCACTGTCCTGCTGCTCTGCCGCGGGACAACCCCGGTGACCATCGCTTTCGCGCGATGCGCCTCAGGCAGTAGGTTGGTGGATCCACGTTCGACCGCTCATACGCAAAGGGACTGCAGTGAGCCACGCTCTCGCCAACGACGCCGACGCCGTGCTGACTCGCGCATCAGAGCGCAACGTCCGGCTCACCATCCACGTGTTGTTCTTCCTGTCCGGCGCGTGCGGCTTGGTCTACGAGGTCGTGTGGATGCGGATGCTGACTTTGGTGTTCGGGGCTACCGCGTTCGCCACCAGCACGATCCTGGCCTCGTTCTTCGCCGGCCTGGCGTTGGGAAGCTTCGCCTTCGGGAGACTCATCGATAGGGGAAGGAATCCCCTTCTCGTCTACGCCTTGCTCGAAGCGGGCATTGCGGTCTTCGCATTCCTGATGCCTGTGATCTTTGCCGGACTGGGTGACGTCTACGTTGCCATCTCACACCGGTTCGGCGTGGACTACTACCAGTTGAGTCTGCTCAGGTTCGTGCTCTCCTTCTTGGTATTGGTCGTGCCGGCCACATTCATGGGAGGTACCCTCCCGGTCATCGTCAAGTTCTTCGCCACACGGCGCGACACGTTGGGATGGAACGTCGGGCACCTGTACGGCACCAACACGTCTGGGGCGGTGGTCGGTGCTCTCTTGGCGGGGTTCTTCCTCATCCTCATGTTGGGCGTCAAAGAAGCGGCCTATGCAGCTGGGGTGGCGAATCTGCTCATCGCGGTCGTGGCCTTCGGACTGTATCGAGGTCAGGCAACTGGCCCCGCGACACCGAGCGATCTACTGCAAAGCGAGCAGCAGCCGGAAGACGAGGGCGCTTCCATTTACTCCACGCGACTCGCGCGACTGGCGCTCTTGGCCGTCGGCATTTCCGGCCTGTGTGCGCTCGCGTTGGAGGTGCTGTGGACGAGGGCGCTCGTCTTCTTCCTCGACAACTCCACCCACGCGTTCACGACGATCCTCACGGCCTTCTTGCTGGGAATCGCGATCGGCAGCTTCATCATCGCGCGGTTCATCGACACCAGGACGCGACTGCTGGCGTGGTTTGGCTCGATCGAGGTGCTCATCGGCGTGACTGCCGCGTTGGCCATTCCCATTCTCAACAACTCAACCTCCGTGTTTCAGAGCATGAGCGGGGCATCGGTCGACTCGATGCTCAACTGGAAGTGGATGGGGATGCGATTCGTGAAAACCCTCTCGGTCATGCTCATCCCCACGGTGCTCATGGGCATGACCGTTCCGCTGGTCACCAAGATCTATGCACGGAGTGCCGAGCGAGTGGGTACTGCGCTTGGGAGCGTGTATTCCGTGAACACGATTGGCGGCGTGTTGGGCTCCGTTGCCGCCGGCTTCGTGCTGATTCCGCTCATCGGCGTGCAACATAGCGTCATGCTGATCGCGGCACTCAGTATCGTCTTGGGTGGTGTGCTTCTCTTCGCCGAACCGGGACTCGGCAAGGGAACACGCATCAAGACGGTCAGCGGGTTGGCGCTGCTCCTCATCGCTGGAGGGGGCATCTACGCGACGCAGGCCCGCGCGATCTACCTCACGTCGTACTACGAGGGTGTCGATCGGCCAGCCGTGCTGTCGTACTCCGAGGGCGTTGGCGCCACGGTCAAGGTGTTTCGCGACCGACTTGGCAATAAGGCGCTGACGGTCAACGGATTTCCGGTAGCCGGCACGGCGATCGCCGCGCGGGACGCCCAAGGACCGTTAGCCCACTTCCCCATGCTGCTGAGTACACTGTCGGCCCCACGGGTGAACATCATCGGCTTTGGCGCTGGCGGAACCTCGTGGGGCATCACGCAGTACGACGTCGCCCGAGTGGATTGCGTCGAGTTGGTGCCGGGCGTGATCGACGCGGCGCCGTGGTTCCCGGAAATCAACCACGACGTGCTGAGTGACCCTCGGTTCAATGCGATCCTGGGCGACGGACGGAACTACGCGCTGCTCACAGACAACGAGTACGACGTCATCTCGATCGATGCGACGACGCCCAAGATGGCGGGCAACGGTAGCCTGTACACGCAAGAATTCTACGGGTTGCTGAAAAACCGGCTCTCACCTGACGGGATCGTCGTCCAGTGGCTGCCGTTCCACTTGTTGTCAGACGCGGAAATGCGAATGATCGCGAAGACGTTCATGACCGCATTCCCGCATGCCAGTCTCTGGTTCTCGCCGCTCAGGCACCACAGCATTCTCGTCGGAATGCAGAAGGAGTTGCAGATCGATTTCCGAGCCCTGCGTGATAGACTCGCGACCGAGAGCATTCAGCAGGAATTTGCGTTCTTCGCCCCCGAGACCGACGCGGTCGACTTCTTGAGTTGGTTCTTGATGGGCGAGGAGGCGCTGGCAGCGTACGTTGGCGACGCGCGACTCAACAGCGACAATCACCCATATCTCGAGTTCACGCCCGCAATGGCGTATTTCGCTTCTGACGCGTTCCGCGTTCGGAACCTGCTCGCGCTGCGGGCGTCTCGTGAGAACGTGATCCCGTACCTCGTCAATGTCGGCGACACCGATGCCGAAGTCGCAGATGTCGTAGAGAAGATTCGACGGCGGTTCGAGGCAACGTTTCACAGTCTCAGTGGAGACATGTACGTGACGCTGGGCCAGCCGGACAAGGCGCAGATCGAGTACAACAAGGCGCTCGCAATCGACCCTGGAGAGGAGATCGCACGGAATCCGATGTGGCGCCCGCGACGATGAGGCCGCTCACGCGGCGGGCGATGGACTACAAGGGCGATGGAAGGCGATGAGTGGACGACGGCAGACGACACGACTCTGACGACGTCGACGACAGGGACCACCCTGCCTTTCGCGTCGACCGCGTCGACCGCGTCGTCTCAGTCGTCGTTGTCGTCCCAGTCGTCTGTCGCCCCCTCTGCCCCCTCTGCCCCCTCTGCGCCCACTGCCCCTATTCGAGACTTCCCATCGCCTCCAACACCCGCTCCCGCGTCATCGGCAACCGATAGACCCGAGCACCCGTAGCGTCGAAGATCGCGTTCGCCACGACCGCACCCATGTTGATGATGGCAGGCTCCCCACCACCCTTGGGTGGCAGGTGGTTGTTGGGAACCGTCACCGTTTCAATCTTCGGCATCCACGAGAAGCGCGGGAGCCCGTACGTGTCAAAATTGGTGTCGAGCACGGTTCCACCCTCGAAGCTCACCTCCTCACTGAACACGTAACCCAGACCCATGGCAATGCACCCCTCCATCTGCATACGAGCGCCGTCGGGGTTGACCACGAGTCCCATGTCCTGCGCGCACACGACACGCTCCACCGTCACCGCACCGGTCGCGGAGTCGACCGTGACATCGGCAGCGAGGGCAACGTAAGTCTCGGCGTCGATCCCGCAGGCGACGCCGCGACCGCGACCTGTCCTCTGTGGCGTGACAGCCGGCTCCCACCCTGAAGCCGTGCCCACGGCCTCAAGCACGGCGATCATGCGTTCGTCCTTCGTGTTCTTGAGTCGAAACGCGAGCGGGTCTACCCCGGCAGCGGCCGCCATCATGTCGATCTGCTGCTCGGCCGCGAACCGGTTGGAGTTGGCCGCCGGCGCGCGCCATGCTCCCACTGCGAACGGGTGCATACCGCGCGGCGCGCCCCGCCATTCGCCGTAGACGCGCACGCTCCGGTTGGCGATATCGTAGAACACGTCGGAGCCGCGCGAGCCGGCGCCGTACACCTGGTAGTCCCACAAGACAACACGGCCCGCCGCATCGATGCCCGACGACACCTTGATGACCGCGGCGGGACGGAACGTGTCGTAGAAGAATTCCTCGGCCCTGGTCCAGCAGACCTGCACCGGTTTCCCGGTGATCTTCGCGAGCCGGGCCGCTTCGACGGCTTGTTGCCCCGGCACCTTGCCGCCAAAGCCACCCCCTACGTACGGGGTGATCACCCGCACGGCTTCGGGCCGGAACCCGATCGCGCGCGCGATCGTCTCCTGCTGACTGAACGGCGCTTGGGTGGAAGACCACACCGTCGCCTTCCCGTTCGCGATCTCGGCCACCGCGCTGTGCGGCTCCATCGGCGCGTGGGCGACGTAGCTGTTGTAGTAGGTGGCGTCGAACATCTTTACACTCCGTCGCCGGCCCGCGGCGAGATCGCCCTCCCGCTCCGGGGTGTCCGGGGTGGGGGCGACCCGCACCAGGTGATCGAAAATGCTCTCGGTATCCACCTTGGGTGCGGGCAGGTCGAATTGGGCGTCGACCAATGCAAGCGCTTGTTCCGCGGTCTCCGGATCGGCAGCGAGCACCGCGACGAATCCGTCTTCGTTGACGACGGTGACGCCGCGCATGGCACGGGCCGCCGCGGTATCTACGCGTGTGAGACTCGCGCCGTGCGACGGCGGGCGGAGGATCCGCGCGTAGAGCATGCCAGGACGCCGGATGTCACCAGCGTACTTGGCCTCGCCGGTCACCTTCTCATGGCCGTCGAGCCGCCTGGGCGACCGATTCATCACTGCGAACTCCTCGACCGCACGGAGCACCGCCCGCTCATTCAAGGTGTGGGTGATCCGTTCCCCGCGCGCCAACTCACCGTACGACACGTGGCGGCTTCGATCACGCGTCACGTACACCACGCCATTCTCGACGGTGAGCGACGAGCGCGGCGCGCCGAGCCGTTGCGCCGCGAGGTCGGTCAGCACGAGTCGCGCCTGTGCGGCGGCCGCGCGCACGGCCGGACCGAACATTCGGGTCGTGAGCGAACCGAACGTGCCCATGTCCCACGGACAATTGTCGGTATCCCCCATGACGATGCGGATCGTGTCGAGCGCCACGCCCAATTCCTCGGCGGCTTCCTGGGTGAGCGAGGTCATGATCCCCTGACCCATCTCGATCTTTCCCGAGTAGAGGGTGACCGAGCCGTCCCCGGCGATGTGGAGGTAAGCGTTGATGTCTTCGGGGTAGCCGCGCTGGCGTCGTTGCGCTCCCTCGCGGGGGCTCAGCACGCTCGTCATCGGGAGGTTCACGACGACGAGGATACCGCCACCCAACCACTGGACGAACTCGCGTCGGTCGATACTCGTGGGGGTGGCGTCAGGCATGGCTCGCCTCCTCAATCGCGTCGACGATCCGCTTGTGCGCCCCGCATCGGCACAGGTTGCGCTCCATCCCCTCGACGATCTGTTCGCGCGTGGGCCGCGGGTGCTCGAGCAGAAGTGCGTAGGCGTTCATGATCATGCCCGGCGTGCAGTACCCGCACTGGAAGCCGCCGAGCTCATGAAACGCCTGCTGAATGCGGTGCAGCTTCCCGTTCTGCGCCAAGCCCTCGATCGTCATCACCTCCCTACCCTGGACGAACGTGAGGTTGATTTGGCAGGCTGGTACGGCCTGCCCGTCCACGACCACCGTGCAGGATCCACAGATCCCCACCCCGCAGCCGTACTTGGTACCGGTCAGCTCGAGATCGGTGCGCAGCACCCAGAGCAGCGTGCGGTTCGCGTCGGTCTCGAGGGTGACTGGTGTGCCGTTGAGCGTGAACCGGATAGTGTCTGTCATGGCCTCCCTGGCCTCGATGCAGGTGTCTATAGCAGAGGCTTTGGGACGGAGGGTGTCAAGTGGCTTTCCGCCGTCAGACATCAGCTTTCAGCCGTCAGCTGTCAGCCATCAGCTGTCAACTTTCAGCATTGCCCTTCATCGCCCTTTCTCCCGGCAACAGTCGTCCACGTCGTCTTGAGTCAAGCGAGTCGTCTGAGCCACCAATCCCGACTCTTGCGCTCCTCATTTCGCGCCGCATATTCGCCTTGTACCTCCTTCCAGGAGAACATCGGCTGGTGACCCCGTCTCGCAAACGCATTCCTGCTCCGCTGCGCGTTCTCGCCGCGTGCGGGCTCGTACTCTGCTGCACGTCATGCAACGACGACCAGCTGACCGGGCTCACCGTCGGTGGTGACAGTATCAGCCCGGGGACGTCGTTCCCCCTCTTGTTTACGTCGGGGCGGCACGGGAATCTCGACATCTTTCTCATGCGGTCCGATGGCAGCGCTCCAAGAGATCTGACGAGCGATGCGGGTTTCGATCACAGCGCCGATTGGTTCCCCGATGGCTATGGATTCAAGATGGCGTTCATGTCGAGTCGCGATGGCGACTACGAAATCTTCGTCATGCTCGTCGCCAGTCGCGAGTTGCAACGGCTCACCGACAACACTGCGCGTGACGGATTTCCCCGATGGTCGCCCGACGGGTCGCAGATTCTGTTCACGTCCGATCGGGACGGTGTCTTCGAGTTGTACGTCATGCGCGCAGACGGCACGAACCAGACCCGCCTCACCTGGAACCCCGACGACGACATCGGCGGCGCCTGGTCGCCTGACGGCTCGAAGATCGCCTTTGCGTCGAAGCGCGACGGGAACCGAGAGATCTACGTCATGCAGGGGGATGGGACCGACTTGGTCCAGCTCACGCACAACATGGCCTTCGAGGGACGCAGGGTGGAGTGGTCACCCGACGGCTCGAGAATCGCGTTTGACGCAGAGCAGAATGACAACGCCGACATCTATGTCATCGACGCGGATGGCACCAACGAGACGCGGCTCACGCACGATCCGGGGGACGATCGATGGCCTCTGTGGTCTCCCGATGGACAGCGCATCGCGTTCACCACCGACCGCGATGGCGACCAGGAGATCTACGTCATGGATGCGGACGGCAGGAATCTCCTCCGCCTCACGAACAGTACCGGTCTGGACGTCCTCGATTCCTGGCGCCACTGATCACCGAGACCCCACATGCGCATGACGTCACACAGGAGTGCGCATTCCATGGCGCGACAACCACTCACGCTGGTGCTCACCCTGCTCACCGTCACGGCCGCGTGCCAGCGCCCGGCGCCGGCTGGCGGAGACGGTGACACAACAGGTTCCACCACGTCGATGTCTGAGGAAGCCCGGGCCGGCGCGACGGTGCGGGCAATGCTGGCGCTAGCCACGCAGGGTGAATGGGAAGCCTATGTCGATCAGTACTACGGAGAATCCCACAAGTTCACGTCGCCAGCCGACCGGACCGCGCTAGTGGAGCGGTTCGAGCAACAGTGGAGTACACGAGTCATCGATGGACTGCGGCAGGCCGCATCGGTTACACCGACGATCGACGACGAGGGTCGCGCGGTGTTCAGCGTCGACGGGCAACCGGTGTTCGTGCTCTACAAGTCAAACACCGGCCGCTGGACGTTTCACCTGTAGATGGGGATAGACGAGCCAAGGAAGCGGCCAGCCAGGACGGTCACAGACCGTCACTCGGTCATGGACCCAAGACACGTCCGGTTGATGCGTCGGCGGAGCCCATCGGCACGAAAGGCAAACATCGGGCTGCCGTGGGGAAGTGGCGTGAATGCGATCGTCCGCTGCTCGGGCGTGGGGCCCCACCGGATGAAGGCTACCAGCCCGCTCTCACCCTCCGGACCTCTCCTGACCGCACTGATCACGACGTCCCCCTGAAAGTCTATGCTTTCCTCGGTGGACGTGCGGTACCCGGACCTGCCGGCGAGCCGGACCACACAGTCCACCATGCCTCCCAAACTCGTCGGGACCACAATCACGGGATCAGGACTCGACGCGCACGCCATGACGGACAGGGCCAAGAAGGGCACGAATCTCCGCATCACCATGTATACACGTCTCGGTCCACACGCGCGAGAGAACCCACCACCGGATAGTGGTCTGCTTCCAATCCATCGCCCTTCGTGAGCAGTGGCGTCCTGAACCGCTGTAGCTGATAGCTGACGGGCACCTCAATCATCAGAGTCGCCCGTGTCCTTGCTGCCTGGCTACGAGGTCAACGTAAACGTGATGCGTTGCTCGACCAGCACACGGACCGGAGTACCAAGCACTCGGCCGGGTCGAAATCGTGCTTGGCGGATGGCCCGTACCGCGGCCGATTCGAACCGAGCGTTCGACGATCCCACAACGTTGATGCTCCCCGGATCCACCGTTCCGTCGGCGAGCACGATGTAGCGCACGTCCACGTATCCTTCGATTCCTGCCCGACGCAGAAGTGCGGGGTATTTCGGCAGCGGTGCATAGATTGGCTCCGGCAACTCATCCACGGCCGTCAGATCGAAGACTGGCTGCTGGTCGACGGGCCCTTGCCCACCCTCGACGCCAGCAAACACCCCACCCTCCGCACCACGGCCGGAGTAGTCGCGTGGATCGAACCGCTGATCGAGGTCGATCTCTGGAATCCCGGTCGGGATGTCGAGCGGAGCCTCGAGCACTTGAAATCCCAACGGTGGCGGCGCGAGTGACGTGACGATCGGTGGGGCGTCAGGCTCCTCTGGGGTGTCATCGGGTACCGCTTCAGAAAGCGTCAGCATCAAGGTGTCCACAGCGGGCGCACTCTGCGCGGTCACCCCCATGGTTGCCAACACCGCAGCAAACACCACCCCTGTCTGGAACACCGCGGAGACGAATACACCACCGAACGCGCCCCGCACGTCGCGGCGGCCTCGTCGCTGTGACTCGACAAGCCGATCGAACAACTCCCCCCGCACGACCCGTGGGCGCCGTGGCTCGGGTAGAGCTCCCTGGTGCTCACACCTGAGGCACGTGAACACCAATCCCAGCTGCCCTCCTTCCGTCAGCCTGACCGGCCCACGAACCGCGAGCGTGCCCTGACACTGGGGACAAACGCGCGGGGCAGCGGGCGTGGCGATCTCACCGCTCACCCGTCCGGTATACTCTAAACTACTCGACGGGAACGACTTACGTACCGGCCTCGAGCTGCGCGTGATGTTGGGAAACAGCCTGTAGAAGGTCATTCCGCCCTCATTCTGTGACCAGGTGGGAATCTGCAACTCACTACACCATATAGTCAATTTTGTTCGCGAGGGAATAGCGGGAGTTGGAAAGGGGGCAGGACAGCAGCGGCAGAGCGGCAGGGCGACAGGAACCGCTATAGCGGACAGCTCACGGCTGATCGCTGACGGCCCGCTCAGTCGTCTTTCTCGCCACCCTCTTCCCGGCGTCCTATCTTCTCCCCCCATGCAACTCACCTCCGGCGATTGGGCGGTCGTTGCGGTCTACGGCGTCGTCACCCTCGTCTTGGGCTTCTGGTTCACGCGCCGCGCGGGACAGAACATCGAGGAGTACTTCGTGGCGGGGCGGTCACTGCCGTGGTGGCTCGCCGGCACCTCGATCGCCGCCACGTTCTTTGCCACCGACGCGCCGCTCGCGACCGCCGCGCTCGTACGCACGCGCGGCGTATTCGGCAACTGGCTTTGGTGGTACGAGGCCGCGGGCTTCATGTTCTTGGTCTTCTTCTACGCCAAGCTGTGGCGGCGGGCGGAAATCCTGACTGACGCCGAGTTCGTGGAGCTCCGCTATTCGGGCCGGCCGGCCACCGTGTTGCGCGGGTTTTCCGCGATCTTCAATGGGATCCTCCGCAACGCCGTGGTAATGGGCTGGGTCATGCTCGCCATGGTCAAATTCACCCGCGTGCTGCTCGGCTGGCCGCCGTGGTTGGCGTTGGTCGTGTGCGTGGGACTCGCCCTCACCTATACCATCGCCTCGGGACTCTGGGGTGTCGTCGTCACCGACCTTCTCCAGTTCACGGCCGGCATGCTGGGGTCCCTCACGTTGGCGGGCATCATCTTGGTGCGCCTCGGCGGCCCAGCGTCCATGGCGGCACAGGTGCGCGCCCTGCCCGACGCCCCGGTTGCCACACTCGATCTCGTACCCGACCCCGCCCACCTGAGCTCGCTCGAGTTCGTCTCCTTTCTGTTTCTGATCTTCCTCCTGTGGACGCGGAGCGGTCAGGGAGACGGCTATGTCGCACAGCGGCTCTTTGCCGCGAAGAACGAACGCCAGTCGCTGCTGTCCGCGTTCTGGTTCAGTTTTGCCGCGATCGTGCTCCTGACTTGGCCGTGGGTCATCGCCGGTATCGGGTCGCTGTTGATCCTGCCAGTTGCAACCGCCGCGCCCGAGCTCGCGGCCGATCCCGAACTCGCCTACCCGATGATGATCGTGGAGATGATGCCAGCGGGGTTACGCGGGCTCATGGTGGCCACGTTCCTTGCCGCGTTCATGAGTACCATGGACACGCATCTCTGCTGGGGCGCATCGTACTTGGTGAACGACGTCTACCGCCGGTTCATCAAGCGGTATGCTAGCGAGAGTCATTACGTGTTGGCGTCGCGGCTTGCGATCGTGGTGCTCGCATTGGTCGCCGCAGCGACTGCGTGGCAGATGGACTCGATCCGTCGCGCCTGGATCTACATCATTGAGCTGACCGCGGGGGTCGCTCTGGTTTGGCTGTTGCGCTGGTATTGGTGGCGTGTCAACGCGTGGGCGGAGGTGAGTGCGATGGCAGGATCGTTCATGTTGGCCAACGGGCCGGTGTGGGCCGGGATCCTCCACCGCATCGGGATTCTCTCCGATTCCGGCATGGCACACGTGACCCACTTCTACGGTGGCGAGTTCGACTTCATCCGGGCGACAATCATCCTGTTGGGCTGCAGCCTCATCTGGCTCGTAGTTACGCTCAACACTCGGCCCGACGAGACGAGCCGGTTGCAGGCGTTCTACCGGAAGGTACGGCCCGGTGGGTGGTGGGGACCGATCGCGGCATCGTGTCCCGACGTGACGGTCGAGCACGACGCCAAGCGGCAGTGGCTGGGCTTTGGGCTCGGCCTCCTCTTCGTGTACGGCAGCCTGTTGGGTGCCGGATATCTGTTTACCGGCCGGCCGGTTCCTGGCATGGTGGCGATCGTGTTGTCGATCTTCGGAGCATGGGCAGCATTGCGGTTGATCGCGGGTGACCGCGACGTCGCCGAGGCGCGCACCGATTTCAAGGAAGAGCAATTGACATGAAGATCACCATCATCGGCGCCGGAAGTCGCGAGTTCGGCCCCGCCACCGTGCGGGACCTGCTCCTGAGTGAGCCGATCTGTGCGCAACAGCCCACCGTCACGTTGATGGACGTGGCGGACAAGGAGTTGCAGGTCACGGCGTCCTACGCACGCGAGATCACCAAGCGGCACAAGAACTCGCTCACCATCGAGGCCACGACGGAACTAGATCGAGCGCTCGACGGCGCGCAGGTGGTCGTCATGGCAATCGCCAAGCGACGTTACTACTACTGGGCACAGGATTTCCACCTGCCCCGTCAGTTGGGATTCAAACAGATCTACGGTGAGAACGGCGGCCCCGGCGGGCTGTTCCACGCGCTCAGGAACATGGGCCCAACGCTGGACGTGGCACGCGCCATGGAGCGTCACTGTCCCGACGCGTGGCTCCTCAACTTCACCAATCCACTCACCAAACTCTGTGAGGCACTCACTCGGCTTACGTCCATCAAAGTGGTCGGACTGTGTCACGGCGTGTTCCACGGCATCGATCAAGTCGCCCAGTTCCTCGAGTGCGAGCCCGATTCATTGGAGACATACGCCTGCGGTCTCAATCACTTCAGTTGGTTCCAGGAGATCCGAGACAGGGCGACAGGCAAAGACCTCTACCCAAAACTCCGCGAGCGTGAACGGGAAGCACACTTGCTCGCACGTTGGGACGAGCTTGCGCTTTCGCGGATCCTCTTTCGGGTGGTCGGGCTCTATCCGTCACCCGGGGCCAATCACATCGGCGAGTACGTGCGCTGGGCAGAGGAGTATTTGGCGAGTGCGGCACTCCAGTTCTTTCATGACCCGCGAGACGGGCGGCCGTGGGAGGGTGGCGAGGTCCCGACGTGGGTTTACAACCTGAGCGACCGCCCGCACGAGGTTCCACTCTATCCTGAGGGTCCCCTGCCTCGGCTGCACACCAACCCGCGTCTGTCGGTCGATCCCGCGGCCCCGCTCGAGCCATCCGGTGAGGTGACCGTTTCGATCATTGAAGGACTCTATTGCGGATGCCGCAACGATGTTGCCGCAGTCAACTTCACGAACGCGGGCGCAATCCCCAACCTGCCCGACAATGCGGTCGTTGAGCTCCCTGCCACGGTGGACACGGGCCGTGTCATCGCCAAGCAGATGCAGCCATTACCGGAACTTGCGGCGGCGCTACTGAACATGCAGATCAGTATCAACCGCCTGTTGGTGGAGGCATTCGAGCATCGATCACGCGACCCGCTGCTGCAAGCGTTGCTCTTAGACCCGACCACGGTATCCTATCGTGCGGCGGTGGACTTGATCGATCTTATGTGCGAGAAGCAGGAGGAGGCTCTGCCGGCACTGGAGTGGGATGTCAGACGACCGTAAAACACGACAGGGGCGATCTCGGCGATGGCGGGCGATGGGAGGGGGATGTTTCCCGTCCCCGACCGACTCATGCCGTCTGAGACCGTCCTTGACCGTCCTTATCGACAAGGAGTAGACATGAACGGCAAAACGGAACACGTCTTCGCCGCACCGGTCTTTCTCTTGATATCGGTACTGCTATTCAGCCTAGCAATCATCGAGAAAGGCCTCAACATGTTGGGCACGGGCGTCCCATTTCTCGCCGTCAATCCGCGCCTGCTCCTCGAATATGGAGTGTTCCTACTGATCCTCGATATCGCCCTGCTGCTGCGGCAGAACCTTGAGTCCAAGCTGTGAACGCAGACGGCGGTCGGGTGGAAGACGGTCGAGGACGGTCGAGATGGTCAGAGGGGGCAGGACTGTAGCGGCACTACTTGACAAGTGAAGGCCGATGGCTGACGGCCTACTCTCAGTCGTCAGAGTCGTCTGTCTTCCATGGCCGCCGCGCAGCAGCACCACGCCGCCACATGTCCGTCACCTGGTGGAGAAGACTGTCACCGATGTATCGGTCTCGATCCACGCGAGACAAGAAAAGGTGAGGTCCGCCGCGGGATCGTAGGCCAGTACTGCCTGGAACTGGTTCTCGACAAAGAATCCATCACGCTCCAGAAGCATCGCGCTGTCACTGACGACGTTCAGGCGGTAATGCAGCGTGTCAGTGGGTCCGTCGTTAAACACTCGTCCGAAGAACACAATCGTGTCCGGTGCCAGGCCATCACGGAAGTGGCTGAGCTTGACTCGAACATCGGCGTCAGGTTGATGTTCCGGCGTGACGAGGTCGCTGCAGCCATAGAGGACGAGCGTCAGGGCCAACAGCAACCGCATCACGTCGCTGCCGCTCCGGAGAACGTCCACACTCCCGGATCGCACTGCTTCCCGCTGTGGGCATGCATCGTCTTTTCGACTGTCTCGTTCGAAAGGCGTCCCGTACTGAGTCGTGAGAGCATCGAACACATCGGCTACGGATATCGAGGGGATGTGTTCTCCTACTTGTGGCTAGAGTGACCTACGGGCATTACGAGCGCAAGAGTCGCAGAACCGCCACGGCGCAATCGCCACAACTCAATTGAACTTGTCCCGTATGCCTCTGGTGATTTGCGTAGTCTTTCAGTTGCCGTTGACGTGCGGTCGAAGATTCACGTGCGACGCGTTGTCGCATGCCCGCCACGCCAAGAGAGCACGGATGGCGGATCGCAAGGGGCAGGACCGCCGCGGCAGTAGGGGCAGTAGCTGATAGCTGATGGTTGAAGGCTGAAGGCTGACGGCCTACTCTCAGTCGTCTTCGTCGTCTTCGTCGTCTGAACCCATCGCCCGCCGGTCAGCGCCAACCACTCCCCACCTTGCGCTCCGTCACACGTGCGAACATAATCTCCGCTTTTCGCAGACGGCGTCACTGGTTGCCACCTGGGCACCCGCCGTCCAGCGCCAGACCAAAGGAGACAACGCACATGTTCAAGCGATCGGCCTTCCCCTCCCTGATGCTCGTCGTGGGCCTTGCCGGCCCGCTCGCTGCGCAGTCCGGAACTGGCACCTTCTCGACGATCCCGATGGCGTCCGACACCATTGCCATGCCGGACGGCGCCGCGCATATCATGAACCACTATCAGCAGATCACGCTTGCCAACTCGGCGACATATCCCATCCACAATACGAAGCTCGACTGCGTCGCGATGTTCCGCATCGTGGGTGACATGCCGCAGGCTGGGAGTGGCTCGTGCTTCGGGCAGTCGCTGGACGGACACGGGTACACCATGTGGTGGCAGATGACCGAAGTCGCCACGAGCGCCTGCCCGGATGCCTGCGGTACCTGGGGCGTGTACGGCGGGTACGGCCGGTTCGCCGGGATGACCGGTGGCGGCAACTGGAAGCGCAATGGACAGTTCATGGACGGCTCGTCGTCGGGCACGTGGACGGGGACGCTCACTAAGAAGTAGCGGCAGCGGGGCAGAACAGCAGCGGCAGGGCGGCAGCATCGCCGTCATCGCCCTCCATCGCCGCTACGCCAAGAGAGCCGGACGGCAATTCGCCGTCCGGCTCTCTGTTTTGTCTCGACCGTCCTCTACCGTCCTAGCCCGTCTTGGACCCTCTTGACCGTCCTAGACCGTCCTGCCTCAAGAAGCCGCTTCGCCCTCGACTTTGCGGAACGTGCCAATGCGAAGGCCGCCCGGCCAGTCGCTCGGCCATGTCAAGCGCAGGGTCTCTCCTTCGAGCTCGAACGTGTAGGTCTCCGCATTGTCCGGCCACGTTCCCATGTAGTTCGGATCTTTCGCAACGGACGGTCTTGTCGTCAGTTCGTTCCCGCTCACTTCGTAGCGACCGGAGTTCGCCGTGAAGCTGTCGAACGCCGCCAGTATCTCCGCGTCCGTCATCTCCTCACCCGCATACTGCGGCCGAGGCGCTGCGCCGTTCACGTACATCATGCTGTAATGCGTATCGGTGAACACGATCAATCCCGGTTGCGGTTCGGCAACCGTTTCCCCCGCAACGTTCCAACTCGTGACCATCCAGGCCCCTTCGAGCCCAGAGTCGCCCTCGGCAGTGTACGTGCCACACGCAACGGTGACGGCGGCGATCACCGCAAAGACGGTGACTAATCTGAGGATGCGACGCATGGACATCTCCTGAGGAGGGGGGGTACAGGTTTGGATCACCTAGAGTGCAGTCCAGTCCGTGATCGCGCCAGTGCTCCCATGGAAAGCGGCTGCGCCGCCACGACAGCGGCAGAGCGGCAGGGTGGCAGTGATCATCGCCCTCCATCGCCCCTCCTCTTCCTCTTCAAACCCCCGGTATCGCCGAACCGTCCCAATTGACTAGGTTCCGTGCCTCCCTCCATTGGACACACGGGTACCATGCGACGCATCGTCTTTGTGATTCCCCTGGTGGCGCTGCTTGCCGTTCCGATCAGTGCGACAGCGCAACAGCCGCCCCTCATCGACCGGGAGCTGTTCTTTGACGATGCGGAGATCTCAGGCGCCCAGATCTGCGAGGAATACGCGGGAAGCATGCAGATGCTGGACCTCCTCTCGCAGAAGATCCGCCCAATCGGCATCGAGGTGACGGGGAGTGAGACCGTCACGACCGGTGCCGGCACGTTCGAGACCTGGGTTGTGACGCTGACTCCGCTCGACGGCGACGAGTCCGGGTCGGCGACCCTCAACGTGACGCGTGACGCACCGCACCTGGTGGTGCGCGGCACGACCAAACTGCCGGCCATGATGGGAGGCGGCATGCAGGAGACGACGCTGACCGCGCGGTAGGGGGCTAGAGGGAAAGAGGAGGGGCAGAAGCAGCTGTCAGCCTTCAGTCGTCAGTTCTCAGGGTGAGACACTGACGACTGATAACCTACAACTGATAACGGCGAAGCCCCATCGCCTTTCCCATTCTGGCACTCTTCCCCACCCCTCGTCCCGATTCGGCGCGATAATCGGGCCGATCCCGATCTGCTGGCTCCGACGTCGAACACCGTAAGTCAAACCAATCAAATAGCTTAGACCCCTCGTCCCATCTGGCATGTCCGTTGCCCTTAAGACGCGCGCAGGGATTTGTTGTGTGCCGTCCAGAGTGCCGACGGCGCTGCCCCGCGGGGTGGCACGGCAGTCTGATCGTTTTGTCCCAACCACAGGAGTAGAACGGAATGTCGAAGGCTCATCGTAACCTGATCGGCGCAGTGCTCGGCGTGGTGGTGGTCACCGCGTCCGGTTGTGCGTCGAGCGGGACCATGGCAAGCTCGCAGGACCAGATCATGGCCTCGCAGACCGAGCGCATCACCTCACTCGAGGATTCGGTCAAGACCATGAAACAGGAGTTGCAGCAGAGTTCGATGCAGGTCGAGCAGGAGCGGAAGGCCGCCGAGGCAGCACGGCAAGCCGCAGCCCAGGCGCAGCAGCAGCCAGCCACGCCAGTGCGTTCAGCCGGCGCGTTCACGGAGCTCCTGCCTCCGAATGCGAAGCCCGGTGAATGCTACGCGCGTGTGTTCATGCCGCCCACTTACAAGACGTCGAGCGAGCGCGTGTTGGCGCACGATTCAGTCGTCAACGTGCAGATCGTCCCCGCGCAGTATCGATGGGCCGAGGAGCGGGTGCTGGTGCGCGAAGCGTCGCAGCGGATCGAAGTCGTGCCCGCGACCTTCGAGTGGGTGAACGAGCAGGTGATGGTCAAGCCTGCCAGCACGCGGATCGTGGAAGCTCCCGCCGTCTACGAGACCGTCAAGGAAACGGTGCTCGACCAGCCGGCGCATCAGGTCTGGAAGCCCGGCCGCGGCCCGATCGAGAAGATCAACGAGGCCACTGGCGAGATCATGTGCCTGGTCGACGTTCCCGCAACCTACAAGACCGTGGAGCGTCGGGTGCTCAAGACTCCGGCCACCACGCGTGAAGTGCCGGTTCCCGCCGAGTATGAGACGGTGCGGCTCCGGAAGGTGAAAACGCCCGCGACCACGAGGACGGTCGATGTCCCCGCGCAGTACGAGACGGTTCGGGTGCGGCAGCTTGCCACACCGGCGCGCACGCAGCGCACCGTGACGCCCGCGCGGTATCAGACGGTCACCAAGCGTGAGTTGGCGACCGATGGCCGCATGGAGTGGCGGTCTATTCTCTGCGAGACCAACACCACGCCGACAGTCGTGACGGACATTCAGCGGGCTCTGTCCCGTGCCGGTCACAACCCGGGCCCGATCGACGGCGTCATCGGCCGGCGCACGCTCGCCGCTGTGCAGTCCTACCAGCGCGCAAAAGGGCTGAGCCAGGGCGGTCTTACCATGGAGACCCTCAAGTCGCTGGGTATCATGGCCAAGTAGTCTCAGTCGCTTCAGCGCATCGAGGACGGGCCGAAGCTGGCCCGTCCTTTTTGTGTGCCTTTTTCCGCCGCACGACCCCTCCACGGCCCGAGTGTGACTCAGCGCACTGTGTCTCAGCGTCCCGTCCCGTAGTGATTGACCGGCAGGGTGGTCCTGCTTGGGGGCAGTCCCACGGAAGGTGTTCCGCATGCGGCTTGGTGCCCAACGTCACGATCCACCGCCCTCCGGGGTACGCGGCAGCCATGTCGCTGTGGTGGGCGTGCTCGTGGCACTGCTGCAGCTCGTCCCCCGGGCGGCATTTGCCCAGACCTCCACTCCGCTCTCCACCGCTGAGATCGCGTCCCGTTCGGTCCCGGCGACCGTGACGGTCCTGACGGTCGACGTGTACGGCGACACGATTGGCCAGGGCAGCGGGTTTCTGCTCGACTCGCTCGGGCTGGTGGTGACCAACTGGCACGTGCTCAAGGGCGCAGTAACCGCGGCAATCGAACTGCCCAACGGTGCTCGCTATGAAGACGTGCGCTTCGTTCAGGGTGACTCGCTGGCTGACATCGCGCTGCTCGGGATTGCCGCGTCCGGTCTCCCGACGCTCTCTCCGTGCGAGACCGAGCCTCGAGTGGGTGAGCCAATCATCGCGATCGGCAGTCCCCTCGGGTTCACGGGCACGGTGTCGGTGGGCATCGTCGGTGCCACGCGGGTGGAGAACGGTGTCGATCTGTTACAGCTCTCTCTTCCCTTGAGTCCTGGCTCGAGTGGCGGGCCGGTGTTGGACGGTAACGGGTGCGTCGTGGCCGTGGCCGCCGCGTACGTCGAAGAGGCGCGGCACATCGGGTTTGCGACGCCGATTCGTTATGTCATGCAGTTGCTGGATCAGCCGGCTACTGATCGCACGCTCGAAGACGTGTTCCGTACTGGGGCGTCGGACGTGGCGCTCGCTGGTGAGCGGGTGTCCACCACCGATGTAAATGGCGTGGACCGGCATCGTGCGGCCGCCCAGGGCGGAGAGCCCGAGGCCGCGTATCAACTGGGGCTCAGGTACGCTGGTGGACTCGGCGTCGCTCGTGATGACGTGGCGGCGGCCGCCTGGTTCCGCCGCGCTGCTGAGCAGGGAGTCGCACGCGCGCAGTATCACCTGGGCGCCCTGTATGCCGTGGGGTTGGGTGTGGAACAAGATGATGTCGAGGCGGCACACTGGGTGCGGATGGCTGCGGAGCGGGGCGTGGCCGACGCG
>JAOTWK010000192.1 GCA_029862935.1 Gemmatimonadota bacterium
GGCCGCGACAATCAGGGGATCGTTGACGGTCTCGAACAAACCGAAGAATCCCACGCGATCGTGATGGGTCTGGTTGTGGAGGTGGTTGACGATGGCGGCGATTCGGCCGACGACCCGTCCGTCACGTTCCGCCAGGAAGTACCCGGCCTCGCCGTGATCGAAGAACGGGTTTCTGCTCTTCGACAACAACGCCCGAACGTCCCGCCGGAGCGGTGGGGCCCACAAGGCGTCATCGGCGTAGTGCCGATACGGGAAGTCGATAAAGGCCTTGAGGTCGCGGGATGTCCGGACCGGTCGTACGTGCA
The DNA here is from genome assembly GCA_029862935.1 of Gemmatimonadota bacterium. The sequence goes on from JAOTWK010000192.1 coordinate 306, forward strand.
CGTGCTATATGACGCCCAACTCGCGGCCGATCTTCGCAAACGTCTCGAGGCAGTAGTCGATCTGTTCGGGCGCGTGCGTGGCCATCAAGCTCGTGCGGAGCCGGCATTCAGTGGCGGCTACGGCTGGCGGGGCCACCGGATTGGTGAAGACGCCGGCATCGTACAATTTCCGCCAGAACATGAACGTCCGTTCCATCGAGCCGATGAGGACCGGAACGATGGGCGTCTGGGTCGGACCGATGTCGAACCCGAGGCTCCGGAATCCGTCCTGCAGTCGGTGAGTATTCTCCCAGAGCCGCGCTCGGCGTTCCGGCTCCGATTGCAGCACCTCCAGCGCGGCGAGCACGCCGGCGGTGTTCGCCGGGGGCAGGGACGCGGTGAACATGAGCGGCCGGCTGTGGTGCCGCAGGAAATGGGTGACGCTCTCTGGAGCTGCGACGAATCCACCGATCGACGCGAGCGACTTGGAGAACGTGCCGGCGATGAGGTCGACTTCGTCGGAGAGCCTGAAATGAGCGGCTGTCCCGTCACCGTTGGGTCCGAGTACGCCCAGCGAATGGGCGTCGTCGACGGCGAGGGCGGCGCCGAACTTCCGGGCGACCTGTAGCAGGCCCGGGACGTCGGCGATGTCACCCTCCATGGAGTACACCCCGTCCACGATGATCAGCGCTGCACGATCGCCCAGTTCCCGCTCCATCTTCGATTCCAGGCTGGGAAGGTTGTTGTGCCTGAATCGGACTGTCTCGCCGTAACTCAACTTTGCCCCATCGACGATGGAGGCGTGGTCCAGCTTATCGAGGTACACAACGTCATTTCGGGCCACCAGTCCCGCAATCAACCCGAGATTCGCGCTGTACCCCGTGGAGAAGACGAGGCAGGATTCCTTCCCGAGAAACTCGGCGATGGCCTGCTCCAGCTGCCCGTGTAAATCGAGGGTGCCGTTCAAGAATCGGCTGCCGGTACAGCCCGAGCCGTAGCGCTTGAGGGCGCACTCCGCCGCCTCGAGAACCTTGGGGTGGTGCGTGAGACCAAGGTAGTTGTTGGAGCCCAGCATGATCCGCTTCTTGCCCTCGATCGTGACCACCGTGTCTTCCGATTCGGAGATGGGCTTGAAATACGGATAGAGGCCGGCTGCCTCGACCTCGCGAGCCTTGGTGAACTGCCGGCACTTTTCAAACAACGCGACTTGTTGCAGTGTTTGGCTCGTCACGTTCCCTCGAGAATGAGCTGGATATGTGACCAATAAGGGCCCTATGTAGCAACGACGCATCAAGTTACCGAGAGGGCCCCTCCCACACAAGACGCAAGAGGGATTCCAGGGCCATGGGCCCCATCGGCTTGGACCACCGGTCGTTGCCCATCGGCCCAGGCCTCGCTTGCCGCTAATCCCAATCTATTGCTATGCTTAGGCCTATTCCCCGGACCTGGGTGCTTATGGGGTACCAGGCTGGGGTGCTATCTTGTGGACCGGCCAGGATGAGAGAAAGCAGACACGGGGCGTTAGCTCAGCTGGGAGAGCACTGCCTTTGCAAGGCAGGGGTCGCGGGTTCGAATCCCGCACGCTCCATGAGGTCGAACATCAGCTCCCGGACTCGCCGGGGAGGTCGCCTCATCGGCCGAGCGTTGACCCTCAGCGCCGGGGCGTCCATAATTCCGCCCTGATCCACCCCCTCCGCCTACTCGCAGAACCTCTCGGGTTCGCCCGTGCAGCAAGGAGTCGACGCATGCCCTTCACCCTGCCCCCTCTGCCGTACGCTTATGATGCCCTGGAGCCGCACGTCGACGAACGGACGATGCAGATCCATCACGACAAGCACCACGCTGGCTACGTCAATAACCTGAACGCAGCACTCGAGTCCCACCCACAGCTCGCCGCGAAGTCCCTCGAAGCCTTGCTCGGCGGCCTTTCGGCCGTCCCCGAGACGATCCGCACGGCAGTGCGAAACAACGGTGGCGGGCACGCCAACCACTCGCTTTTCTGGGAAATCATGATGCCGGGGGGTGCCAAGGCGCCGGACGGACGGCTCGCCGAGGCGATCACCAAGGCGTTCGGTGGATTCGACGAGATGAAGGCGACGTTTAGCAAGGCAGCGCTCACGCGCTTCGGCAGCGGCTGGGCCTGGTTGAGCGTCGATGCGTCGGGCAAGCTGACGGTCGAGAGTACTCCCAACCAGGACACTCCGGTGATGGAGGGCCGCACGCCGGTGCTCGGCTGTGATGTTTGGGAACACGCGTACTACCTGAACTACCAGAATCGCCGTCCCGACTACGTTGCGGCGTGGTGGAACGTGGTCAATTGGACCGAGGTAGCGAAGCGGTACCAGGCCGCCACCTAAACCGTCCAGCCCACGACGCGGACCCCGCGCGAGAACCGCCCATGCCTTCGCCTGCCGTGGGATCAGCTGCTCCGGATTTCACCCTTGCCTCGACATCCGGAGCAGCGGTGACCCTCTCATCTCTGCGCGGGAACAATGTCCTCATCGCCTTCTTTCCACTCGCGTTCACCGGTGTGTGCACCGCTGAGATGTGCGCCATTTCCGACCACTACGACCGCTTTCAGGAGGCCGGGACAGTGGTTCTGCCCATCAGTGTCGATTCCATTCCGACTCTGAAAGAGTTCAAGAGCAAGGAAGGGATGACGGTCGATCTCTTGAGCGATTTCAAGCGCGAGGTGAGCCGTCGGTACGGGACGTTGTTGGAGGAGGCGTTCCTTTCCCGGCGGGCGTACTTCCTGCTCGATCGCACGGGAATCGTCCGGTGGTCCCACGTCGAGGCGGAGCTGGGGCACTCGCGCCCGGTCGACGAGTTGCTGACACGCATCGGCGAGCTTTCCTGAAGGATGAGCCGCGGCGTCCGAGCCTCCCGCGTCGGGTCGGCACCCCGCGGAGGGGAACGGCTCCCGGATCGGTGGACGGCGACGTCTCTTCGCAGATAGGGTAAATTCCGCTCATGTCCTCGGAGCCTGCCAGCGCTCACGCCGGTCTGACGGTCGTGGCGTCTGTCGCGCGATTGCTGTCGAGCGGCCTCGGGGTCGAGGAGGCCGTCACGGCCGCGGCCGCGCTCATGCATGAGCGGCTGCCGCTCGAGCGTATCCGGATCGTGCTTCGACGGCCGCACGACGCGTCGCTCTGGTTTGCGATCGAACCTACCCCACGTGCGGCGCCGAGCACTGTCGGGACCCTCGAGGCCGTTGAGCCGCTGTCCCCCACGGCGAAGACCTTCGATCTGATGCACCATGGCGAGCGGCTCGGCATCCTCGAAGCCCAAATGTCCCCGGGCACCGAGGGGTACGCGGATCAAGCGCTGACGATTCTGGCGGACCTGCTCGCTCCATTCGTGGCTGCGATTCAGCTTTCCGAGCACCTGGCCTATGAGGTCGCCGTTCGGACGCGGGAGGTGGAAGAGCAGCGCCGCTTCACCGGTCTCATCATCGACAGTCTCCCAATCGGTCTGTACGTGGTCGACCGGGATTACCGTATCCAGATCTGGAATCGGAAGCGGGAAACCGGCACCCAGGGACTCCGGCGAGACGACGTGGTCGGGCGCCTTATCTTCGAGGTCCTGACCCGTCAGCCGGCCGATCAGTTGAAGGCGGAATTGGATACCGTGTTCGAGACCGGGCAGATCAGCCAGCTCGAGATCGAAGTCGCCGCAGGCGACGCATCGCGTTTTTTCCGCATCAGCAAGATCCCCATGCGGCTCGATGGGGAGCGGGTCTCGCACGTCATCACCGTGGGTGAAGACGTCACCGAATGGCAGATCGCCCACCAACGGATCCTGCAAAGTGAAAAACTGGCCGCCATCGGCCAGCTGGCAGCGGGAATCATGCACGAGATCAACAATCCGCTGGCGACCATCGGGGCGTGTGCTGCGGCAATCGAGGGTCGCCTTGGCGAAGTAGCCGGCCCGGCGCGCGGTGCCTTGAAAGAATACTCGGACATCATCGACCACGAAGTCCAGCGATGTACTGCAATCGTCGATGGGCTGCTCGATTTCAGCCGCCCTCGAAAAGGCGGCAAGACCAAGGCTCCCGCGGATGTCAATGACCTGGTCGAGAATACGCTGTTCTTGCTGAAGCACCACCAGCGATTCAAACGGCTCAAGGTAGTGCGCGAACTCGCAGCCGGACTGCCGTCGGTCACCGCCAATCCGGAGCAGCTGATTCAAGCCTTCATGGCGCTCATGCTCAACGCTCTCGACGCCATGGAACATCGCGACGGCAGCTTGACAGTTCGGACCCGCCAGAATGCACGCGGTGACGAGGTCGTGGTGGAATTCGAGGATACCGGGAGCGGCATCCCTCGCGCCGAGTTGTCGAAGATCTTCGAACCGTTCTATACCACGAAGCCCCAAGGGCGGGGCACCGGATTGGGCCTCTCGATCTGCTACGGCATCATTGAGGATCACATGGGGCGGCTCGATGTGGAGAGCCACCCAGGGCTCGGCACCATCTTCCGGGTCGCGCTTCCGATCCACGGCAAAGGCGTTGCAGGATGAAGATTCTCGTTGTCGAGGACGATCCGACCGTCGGCACCTACGTGCAGCGTGGCTTGGAGGAACATGGGCATCACGCCGATTTGGTCGATGATGGCCTCGAAGGACTGCGGCTGGCCTCCGGCGGACAGTATGACCTGATCGTCCTGGATCTCAGGCTCCCGAACATGACCGGCCTCGAAATGCTGCGGATGCTGCGGGATCGTGGCAAGACGACCCCGATCCTCGTGCTCACGGCACAGGACGCGGTGGACTTCAAGGTCCAGGCACTTCGGGCCGGTGCCGACGATTACGTGACGAAACCGTTCGCCTTCGAAGAATTCCTGGCACGAGTGGAGGCGCTGAGCCGGCGACCGCAGCAACTCCAACCCCCAACCCTGACCGTAGGCGACCTCGAGCTCGACACCGGCACGCATCGGGTGCGGCGTTCCGGTGCGGCGATCGATGTGACGCCTAAGGAGTACTCCGTCCTCGAGTACCTCATGCGGCACGCAGGCCGAGTGATGTCCCGCACGCTCATTACCGAGTATGCCTGGGATTACCACTTCGATCCGGGCACCAACGTGGTCGACGTCGTCATCAATCGCCTGCGCAAGAAAGTGGACGCCAAGCACAAGACCAAGCTGATCCACACCGTTCGCGGCGTGGGATATATGGTAAAGGAATAGCATGGCTACGATCCGCCGTCGCCTCACGATCTGGTACACGGTCGCGCTGAGCGCGACCGTGCTGGCGTTCGGGGTAGCGCTGTATCTGGAGCGACGTGGTTCGATCCTCGCCGAACTGGACGAACGGGTTCGGGTGGAGGGTCAATTCGTCGTGCAGTACCTTGGCCGCTCGTATACCGTGCTCGGGCAAATCACTCGGGAAGGCCCGCCCCCGTTGCTGGGGGACACTGTCGATTCCCGCCTCGGCGGTGGCGACGTGTATAGCCTCGAGCCCTCGGTGAGCGCGCCGCTGGACGGGCTCCGCGGCTTCCTCATCGTGACCGACCGCAGTGGGCACCAGCTGTACACCTCCGACCCCGCCCGTGAATTGAGCTTCGTCATCCTGGAGGAACTCTTGGCCCGGGTCCGAACCGTCCCCGATTCTGTCCTGCTCGGCACCTTGCACACGCGCGAGGCCCTTGGTTCGCTCCGCTATGTCATCTTGCCGGTCACGGACGCCGGGCCCCAAGTGGGTGCGGTTCTCGTCGCGCTGCCCTTGTCGGACATCAGTTTCGGCCCTGCCGAGCTCCTGCGTTCGATGTTCCTCGTGGGGCCCGTCATCCTCCTCGGGGCCCTGGTGTTGGGATACTGGCTTGCCGGACGGCGGCTCCGGCCGCTGGATCGCATGATCGACGAGGTCGAGGCCATCACCGATGGCACGAGCCTCCATCGCCGCCTGGCCGTGCCGATGACGGGAGATGAACTGTCACGATTGGCTCTCACCGTCAACCGCATGATCTCCCGTCTCGAACAGAGTTTCACCAGCCTGCGCCGGTTCACTGCCGACGCGAGCCACGAGCTCAAGACGCCGCTCATGGTAGTCCGCGCCGGTGTCGAGCGGGCACTCACGCGTCCGGAGATTCCCCCGGAGAGCCTGGAGACGCTGGATCAGGCCCTCGAACAAACCAACTTCATGACGGAGCTGATCGACAACCTGCTCACCCTGGCCCGAGCCGATGAGGGGCGGGCCCCACTCGTCCTCGAGGAATGCGATGTTCGGGACGTGGTAGTCGATGTGTATGAGACCGCAGGCATCTTGGGAGAATCGGCGGGTGTCGACGTCGCGACGCACGTGCCCGACCGGCCCGTGCCGATTCAGGCCGATCACGGTCGCATCCGGCAGATGCTCTTGAACCTCCTCACCAACGCCATCAAATACACTCCGCGGGATGGGCGGGTCGACATCGAGCTGGAAGACTACGACACGCGGGTCG
>JAOTWK010000012.1 GCA_029862935.1 Gemmatimonadota bacterium
TGGGAAGCCGGCCCAGCTTGCCGAACACGTACCCGCCGATCGTGAGGTAATCCTCGCGGGCGATCGCGAAGCCGTACTGCGTATTGAGATCGTCCACCTCGGTCGTTCCAGACACCACGATCGCGTCACCGTCGAGCATCGCTTCCGGCTCCATCGCATCATGCTCGTCGTAGATCTCGCCGACGATTTCTTCGAGCAGATCCTCCATGGTCACCAGACCGTCGGTTCCTCCGTGCTCGTCGAGCACGATTGCCATGTGGGTCTTGAGACGCTTCATGTCGGCGAGCACGTGTTCGACCTCTCTCGTGCTGGGGACAAACAGCGGATCCTGCGCGATCGCCGTCACCGGGCGCGATGGATCCTGCGACAGTGCCGCCAATATTTCCTTTACGTGGACGATCCCGACCACGTCGTCCAGGGACTCGCGATAGATGGGATAGCGAGATTGCCCGCTGGCGGCGATCTGGTCGGCCGCATCCCTGATCGAGAGCGTGGACGGAAGTCCGACGATCGCCGTCCGCGGCGTCATCACATCGTTGGCACTCATTTCTGTGAACTCGAAGATGCCCTGGATCATCGCCACGTCCTCTTTGGCCAGCTGCCCCGACTTTTGGCTCCTCCTGAGCATCATGAGGATCTCCTCGGGCGAGCGGATGGCCTCATGCTCATGCGACGAACTGGAAATCCCCATGAGTCGGACGAGCAAGTTGGCGCTGGCGTTGAGCAGGTTGGTCGCGGGGCCGGTTATCCAGGCGAAGAGGATGAGTGGCCGGGCGGTCCACCGGCTGGTCGTCTCCGCATGGGTAATGGCCAGGGCCTTGGGTGCCTGCTCGCCGATCACGACGTGGAGAAACGTGATGATGGCCACGGCGACTATCGAAGCAAATGCGGCGCGGCTCAAGAACTGGAGTTGGGCCGGGAGCGAGTCCAGCAGGTCGTGCAGCGCGACGGCAACGGTATCTTCCGCCACGTACCCGAGCAGTATCGATGCGAGCGTGATACCGAGTTGCGCGGCCGACAGCTGGCGGTACAGATCCTTGAATGCGATCTGAACGGTCCGAGCCTTTCGATCACCGCGGCGGACCATAGCTTCAATGCGCGTGCGTCGTGCGGCCACGAGCGCGAATTCGGCGGCGACGAAGAACCCATTGGCGGCGACCAAAAAGAGAACGGCCGCTCCGCGGAGAAGTAACGAAAGGGGAGTAAGTTCTTCCATGTGGATCGGAAGCTAAGGGGTCGGCGACGCGCGGCCAACGAGGAGCCCGGATGAGCGATCAGCAGGAAGTCTCGCGTCAGGCGGTGGAGTGCACCCAGCCCGCGCCGCCACCGCGTCGGCATAGCAAGGCGCTGAAGCTCGTACTGGTCGTGACGGCGCTCTTCATGCTGGTCGAGATCGTGGGCGGCGTCTTCGCCAACTCGCTGGCATTGCTCGCCGATGCAGGGCACATGCTGACCGACGTCGGCGCGTTGGCGTTGGCGCTCTTCGCGGCGTGGTTCGCCCGTCGTCCGGCGACACCGGAGAAGACCTACGGGTATTTGCGCCTCGAGATCCTTGCGGCCCTGGTCAACGGGACGGTCCTGTTCATTGTCGCGATCATGATTGTTCGTGACGCTATTGGCCGGTTCGCGGCGCCGCCCGATGTGCAGCCCGTCATCATGACCGTGGTCGCAGGGGCGGGCCTAGTCGTCAACGTCTTCGGCGCGCGGGTCCTGCACGCCGGGCATCGCGAATCGCTGAACGTTCGCGGAGCGTACTTCCATGTCTTGGGCGATCTCCTGGGGTCGATCGGGGCGCTCACGGCAGGCATCATCATTCTGACGACCGGTTGGGTGCTTGCGGACCCCGTGATCTCGCTTGGAATCGCCGTGCTCATCTGTGTCGGCGCCTGGCGGCTCGTGCGGGAGAGTGTTGACGTATTGTTGGAAGCAACTCCGCGTCACATCGCCATGGACAACGTCGAACGGGCGATCACGACCATCGACGACGTGGACGCCGTGCACGACTTGCACGTGTGGACGCTTACGAGTGGAGTGATCGCCATGAGCGGGCACGCCGTGGTCTGTGACCCGGACCGCAATCAGTCGGTGCTGGAGAAAGTGCAAGTACGGCTGGCCGATCTGGGCATCCACCACGTCACGCTGCAAATCGAGCGGAGCGATACGTGTGGGTGACCGAGAGATGTCAGCTCTCTGCTCACGGCTGACAGCTTGTGGCCGAGGGCTCTACCGCCTTGCTTTCCAGCCCAAGCGCCTCTATACTGCCGCGCGCTGTACGCGCTGATTCCCTGTGGCTCTGAAGGTCCCCGTGCCCATCCGCAATATCGCCATTATCGCCCACGTCGATCACGGAAAGACGACGCTGGTGGACCAAATGCTCCGCCAGGCCGGCGTCTTCCGTGTAGGCCAGGCGGTCGCGGAGCGCGTGCTGGACTCCAACCCCTTGGAGCGTGAGCGCGGTATCACGATCCTGTCCAAGAACGCCTCCGTTCGGTGGGACGACGTCAAGATCAACATCGTAGACACACCCGGACACGCGGACTTCGGCGGAGAGGTAGAGCGCATTCTGCGTATGGTGGACGGAGTGCTGCTGCTGGTCGACGCGGCCGACGGTCCGATGCCACAGACGCGGTTCGTCACCCGCAAGGCACTGGCGCTCGGACTGCACCCCGTCGTGGTCATCAACAAGGTGGACCGTGCTGACTCCCGTCCCAGAGAAGTACACGACGAGGTCCTGGAGCTGTTCATGGAGCTGGAGGCGACGGACGCGCAGTTGGACGCGCCCTTCGTGTACGCGTCGGCCCGGGAAGGGTTCGCCGTGACCAGTTTGGCAGCGCTCGCGACGGTTCAGGCGGGTGGCTCGAGAGATCTCACGTCGCTGTTCGACGCAATCGTCCGAAGTGTGCCTCCACCGTCGGGTCGGCAGGACGGTCCATTTCAAATGCTGATCTCGACCCTCGACTACTCCCCCTACCTCGGTCGGGTGGGCATTGGCCGGATCGAACGGGGCACGGTGGAGCTGGGACAGCAGGTGGCGCTGCTGGCACCGGGTGGGTCGGGGGTCGTGGCCACAGACGAAGCGGACGAGGCACGGGTCACGAAGCTGTTTGGGTTCGAAGGGCTCGCGCGTGTCGAGCTCGAGCGGGCGGTGGCGGGTGACATCGTCGCCATTGCCGGGATCGAAGGGGTGGAGATCGGCAAGACGATCACCGACGTCACAGTCCTCGAACGGCTCGAGAGCATCGCCGTGGAAGAACCGACAATCTCGGTGGATTTCATGGTGAACAACTCCCCGTTCTCTGGGCGCGCCGGCAAATACGTGACGAGTCGGCAGGTCCGCGATCGCCTCTACTTGGAACTTCAGCGCAACGTGGCGCTGCGGGTAGAGGAAACGGACAAGCCGGACGTGCTCACCGTCTCGGGCCGCGGCGAGCTCCACCTGGCCATCCTGATGGAGACGATGCGGCGTGAGGGCTACGAGTTCCAGGTGAGCCGGCCGCGGGTGATCACGCATGTGGGTCCGCACGGTGAGCAACTGGAACCGTACGAAGAGCTCGTGATCGACGTCCCCGAGGATATGGTGGGAGCGGTGATGGAGACCCTGGGACCGCGTCGCGCGGAGTTGCTCGAGTTGCGGAATCACGGACGGGGTCGCGTGCGACTCCATTTCCGTCTGCCCGCTCGCGGGCTGTTCGGGTACCGCTCGTCGTTCCTCACGGAGACGCGAGGGGAAGGCATTCTGCACCATCGCTTCTTGGAATACGGGTCCTGGGCCGGGGTCCTCGAGGGCCGCTCCCGTGGGGTGCTGGTGGCGGATCGCGGAGGGACAGTCCTGGCGTATTCGCTGTGGAACCTGCAAGAACGTGCCACGATGTTCATACGACCCGGAGACGAGGTCTACCAGGGCATGATTGTCGGGGAGCACGTGCGCCCGGGGGATCTGGACGTCAACGTCACGCGGGGCAAAAAGCTCACGAATATGCGGACAACCGCGTCCGATGAGAACGTCCAGCTCGAGCCACCGCGGGCGATCACCCTCGAGGTGGCACTCGAATACATCGAAGACGATGAGCTGATCGAAGTGACTCCGAACGCCATTCGCTTGCGGAAGCGGGCGCTTGCAGCTATAGAGCGTAAGAAGGAGGCTAGGCGGGCCAAGGCCGCGTCTGGCAGATAGGCCAAGCACTCGACTTTTTCGACGCGCCGAAGGCGCAGGAGGGACAGCATGTTGCCGGTGGACACATCGTATTCGCCGCGTGGTACGCGCTACGATGAAGACGAGGAGTGGAGAGTCTACGGCGATTTCGAGGAAGACGAGGAGTTCGACGAAGACGATGATGAGGACCTCGAAGACGAAGACGAAGAGTTCGACGAACTCGAAGACGAGTTCGATGAGAAGGAACACGAGCCGCGTCGTGGGAAGCGGAGTGACTGGGAGAAGGAGAAGTAGGACAGGAGCCCCAGAGTAGCAGGGCTGCCGCTCTGCCGTGAAGTGGGTGGTGGTGAGTAGGGCTGCTGCAGCTGTGAGTCGGCGGTGGGGTAGAGACGAATGTCTGCGTCCGCTAGATTTTGCCTCTTCAGGGCCTGTAGCTCAGGTGGTTAGAGCGCACGCCTGATAAGCGTGAGGTCGGTGGTTCAACTCCACCCAGGCCCATCGAGACTTCGTTGCAGAGCCCGCTCGGCGTGAAGCAGCCGAGCGGGCTTCTTGTTTGTCGGCTGTGAGCCTTCAGCTGATGGCTGACGGCTGATCGCCGACGGCTGAAGGCCTCAGCGCATTGAAACGCGCTGCGCCGCGTCGTTGTGGTTACGTCGGCCGATTCCCAGGCGCCGACCTTCCCATGTGCCCTCTTGCCTTCCCCCTCACGCCGAGCCGAGCTTATGGGTATGGCAGCTCCGACCTACTACACGGCCGACATGGTCCGCGCGCTCCCAGACGACGGGAAGCGGTACGAAACTGTCCATGGGGAGCTGTTGGTGACGCCAGCGCCGCGGATGATCCATCAGCTGGTCGTCCAGCGGCTGAACATGGCGCTGTCGCGCTACGTGGATCGGCACCGCGTCGGCCAGGTCTTCGCATCACCCGCCGACATCTCATGGACGCCGGACACCCTAGTGCAGCCCGACCTGTTCGTGGCGGACCTAAGTGAGGCTCGGACCCTAGACTGGAGTCGAGTTCAACATCTCCTGCTCGCCGTCGAAGTGCTGAGCCCGTCATCGGTACGCGCTGATCGTTTCACCAAGCGCAGGTTGTATCAAGAAGTTGGCGTGGCGACGTATTGGGTCGTCGATCCCGAGCGATGCAGCGTCGAGGTGTGGACGCCCGATGATACGTTTCCTGGCGTCGAACGCGAGCGAATCACGTGGCAGCCCACAGGAGCCGGTGAAGAGTTCGAGCTTGAGTTGACGGAGCTGTTCAAGCCGATCTAGAGGTGCGCTGTTAGCTGATGGCGATGGCCGAAAGCCGATGGCCAAAGGCTGATCACTGAGAACTGAAGACTTCCATTCCCGGAGCATCTAATGACCGAACGCAACCCCCAGGTCGCCACGCTCGCCGGCGGATGCTTCTGGTGCCTCGAGGCAGTGTTCGACCAGCTGCGTGGCGTCGAGCGGGTACAGTCAGGGTACGCAGGCGGCCAGGTGCCGAATCCCTCTTACGAGCTGGTGTGCACCGGAACCACGGGCCACGCTGAGGTGGTGCAGGTCACGTTCGACCCCGCTGAGATCACGTTCCGCGAGCTGCTCGAGGTGTTCTTCACGATCCACGACCCGACGACCCCGAACCGCCAGGGTGGGGACGTGGGCACGCAATACCGCTCGGCGATCTACCACCACTCACCGGAGCAGGAAGAGGCCGCCAAAGCAGTGATCGCGGAGCTGGAGCGCGACAAGGTGTGGACCGGGATCGTGACCGAGGTGGCGCCGCTCGACGTGTTCTATCCCGCCGAGGCGTATCACAACGACTACTTCGCGCGCAACACAAATCAGCCGTACTGCCAGGCCGTGATCGCCCCGAAAGTCGCCAAGCTTCGAAAGACGTACCTAGAGAGGCTGAAGAAGACGGCTTAGGCGTGCCGCCCTGCCGCGTTCAGTATGTCGTTCCCGTCGTCCAAGTCGTCTGGTTCAGCCCTGCCGCTGGCCCCCGCCTACTCCTCGCTCCCTGAATCCTCGCCGGGCTGCCCAGTCTGGGGTTTTGCCACGGGCGCGGTCATCCCCGCGGCACCCGCCATACCCAGCACACCCGGCAGATTGAGCGAGTCGGCCAGCCCCGACGGCACGACCATGAGAGACCCGCGCTTCACGATGCTCTCGTACAGCATGTTCATCGCCCGGAGATTCAGCGCGACCGGGTTCTGGCTGTAGCTCTCGGCCGCCTCCACGAACTTGGACGCGATCTGCGTTTCCGCGGTGCCCAGGATGATTCGCGCCTGCCGTTCCCGCTCGGCCTGAGCCTGACGCGACATCGCCTCTTCCAGGGCCTTGGGAATGATGACGTCACGGATCTCGACCGACTGCACCTGGATGCCCCAGTCGTGCATCTTCTCGTCCAGGATCTGCTGTAAGCCGCGCCCCAGTTCCTTCCGTGACTGGATCAGTTCCGCCAGGTCGTGCTTCCCGATTGCATCCCGGAGCGCCGTCTGCGCGGCCAACACCACGGCCTGCCCATAGTGCTGGACCTCGAGAGCCGCCCGCTCGGCGTCGTACACGATCCAAAACGCGATCGCGTCCACGTTGACCGGTACCGTGTCCTTGGTGAGACACGATTCCGCACCGAAGTCGGTGGTCCGGATGCGCTGATCGATGTGGTACGGGATCCGGTCCAAGATGGGTACCACGTAGAAGAGGCCAGGTCCCCTGAGCCCCCGATACTTGCCGAGTCGGAGCACGACCGCCTTTTCCCACTGATCGGCATACTTGATCGACGATCCCACAAAGAGCCCAGTGATAGCGCCGATGGCGACCCCGGCGATGGCCACTGCCGCCGCCCCGGCGGCGAGACCGATCAGGGCTCCGGCACCTCCGACCACGACGGCTGACGCGAGCCCGGCGAAGGCCGCTGCCGGCGGATAGCGGGTGTCGTTGGGTGTCAGGGAAGCCGGCGGGCGCGACGAGGCCGCGCGCGGTGAGCCCGGGAAACGGACGGGCAGTAGTTCGTTGCTCATTCCAAATCGCTCCTGTTCGGTTCGTCGCGTTCCGACGAGCGCTGCTCGGTCAACGCGTCGATGAGATCCGTCAGGGAGAACCCGAGCGCCTCTCCCTGGGTCCTGAGATCGCGGCAGAGCCGGTCGAGTTGCGCCTGACGCTCCAGCGCCGATGCATCGGGAGAGGACAAGCCGACGAAGGTACCATGGCCCGGTCGGGTGACGAGCACCCCGAGCATCTCTAATTCCCGGTATGCACGAGTCACCGTGGCCGGCGGGAGGTTCAATTCGATGGACATCTGGCGTACGGTTGGGAGGCGTTCGCCGGTCTCCACGGTGCCCGTCACGATCTCGAGCCACAGACGGTCGACAATCTGCCGGTACATCGGCGCCTCACCGCTCGGGTCGAGGTAGACGGCCAAACGCTGGGCGATACTGGACTGATCGTGTTCGTTCACTGACGAGATCCGGGACTGTTCTAGAGAACGTTAGCGCGTCGGGCCCCGATCGAGCTAGCCGGGGCATGCGGGAGATCCACCGTTGCCCGACGGGGCGCGCGACCTAAGTTTCGGGCGGACATGACGGGGTAAAATGGAAGCGATGGCGAAGAAACGCTCGAAAGAGAAGCAAAAAGGACTCGTGCCCTACCTCTTGGGGTGGGCTAAATCGATCGCGTTGGCCCTGGTCCTGTGGTTCATCCTGCAGGCTCTGGTGATCAAGTCGTTCCGTATCGATTCTGGCTCGATGGAGCCCGCCCTGTTCGAGGGCGACTTTCTGTTCATCAATCGAGCTGTCTACGGAGCGAAGATCCCGTTCACGCCTTGGCGGACACCAGCCTTCCGCGAACCCGTACGCGGCGAGCTGGTCGTGCTTCGGGGAGTGGAAGAACCAGCCCTCACCATCGTCAAGCGTGTGGTCGGCCTGGCGGGCGACACCTTGGAAATGCGGAACGACTCGCTGTATCGCAACGGTGCCTACACGCCCGAGCCGTACGCCCAGCACATCGACCCCACGGTCGACATGGACGCTATCCAGCGCAGTAATGCCGCACGCTGGCAAGTACGCCACCTCGTGAACGGTGACGTGGCCAACTACCGACCGAGCCTTCGGACCTGGGGACCGGTGGTGGTGCCACCAGCACATATCTTCACAATGGGCGACAATCGCGATGCGTCCTACGACGGGCGCCACTGGGGCTTCCTCCCACGAAAGAACCTGCTGGGGCACCCGGTCTTCATCTACTTCAGCTTTGATCCACAGCACTGGCGGCCACTCCCCTTTGTCACCGCGATTCGATGGGGAAGGATCTTCTCGAGTCCCGATTGACCCCACTGCGAGTCGTGACCAGCCCAACAAGAAAGGCAAGAGCGCCGTGCTAACCGTCCGTGTGTGGTCCGAGCGTTGGCCAATACGTGGAGTGTTTCGCATCTCGCGTGGCGCGCGTACTGAGAGCGAGGTGGTCGTCGTCGAGATCTCGGACAACGCGCTCGCTGGCCGCGGGGAGTGTCTGCCCTACGCGCGATACGACGAATCGGTGGAGGGGGTGATGCAGACTATCGAGGATGTCGCCGATTCGGTTGCACCCGGGTTAGATCGGGAGGCGCTTCTGCGTGACCTGTCGCCCAGTGCGGCACGGAACGCTCTCGATTGCGCGCTGTGGGACCTCGAGGCCAAGCGTACCGGCACGCCGGTGTGGCAACTGGCAGGACTCGCCGAGCCGCGACCAATGACAACCGCCTACACGATCAGTCTTGGCGAGCCTGACGAGATGGCGACCGCCGCCAGTGCCGAGGCCTACCGGCCACTGCTCAAACTCAAGCTCACTGGAGACGGTGACCTGGCACGCGTCCGTGCCGTGCACGAAGCCGCTCCCAATGCGACCCTCATCGTCGATGCCAACGAGGCGTGGACGCCGGAGATCTTTACGGCGCTCAGCCCCCAGCTCGGCGAGCTCGGCGTCCAGATGATCGAGCAACCGCTGCCTGCCGGCCGAGATGACGTGTTGCGCGATGTTGACCACCCGATCGCCGTATGCGCGGACGAGTCCTGCCACACGTCGGACGACGTCGCGCGGGTGCAGGGTCGCTACGATCTGGTCAACGTCAAGCTCGACAAGACCGGGGGACTCACGGAAGCGTTGCGGCTGGTACGCGCCGCACACGACGCTGGGCTCGGCATCATGGTCGGCTGCATGGTGGGGACCTCGCTCGGCATCGCCCCAGCGACGCTCCTGGGGTCGACGGCACGGTTCATCGATCTCGACGCACCGCTCCTGCTCGCCAAGGACCGGGAGCACGCGATCCAATTTGACGGAAGTGTGCTGTACCCGCCGAAACGGGAGCTATGGGGCTAAGCCGTCAGCTGATGGCTGAGGGCTGTGGGCTCATAACTCACCACTCACCACCTGTCGCAACGTCTCCCGGTCGATGTTTCCGCCTGAGAGAATGATCCCAACGTCCTTGCCCGCGAGCTCTTGGTGTAGCGCGATGACCCCAGCGAGGCCGACGGCGCCGGCCCCCTCGACGAGATTGTGCGTGGTGCGGAGCAGCATTCGCACCGCTTCGGCGATGGCGGCGTCCGAGACCGTCACGAAGCCGGCAAGCCCAGCACACAAGGCCGGAAACGTCATCTCGTAGGCGGCGCGCGTCGCCACACCATCGGCAAACGTGTCGGCTGACGGACAGTCGAGCGGCTGTCCGGCCCTCCACGAGTCGTAGATGGCGGGGGCGCCTTCCGCCTGCACGGCGTAAACCGCAAGCGTGGGCTTGAGTGAGCGTGCCACCGTCAAGGCGCCAACCGCCTGTGACCCACCACCGACGGCAATCACGATTGCTTCGAGCGCTGGTGCCTGCTCGAGCATTTCCAGCGTGATGGTACCAGCACCCGCAATGACGTGGGCGTTGTTGGTACCGTGGATCGGCACCAGCCCGCGCTGCTGGCGGAGTTCGGTGACGTTCTCCAGGGATTCGTCGTAGTCGCGGCCGGCCTCGATGAGCTCGGCGCCGTAGGCGCGCATCGCCTCGTTCTTCTCGGGGTTGTTACCGACCGGGACACAGATCGTCACCGGGATGCCAAGCAGCTGCCCAGCGTAGGCCAGTCCCTGGCCGTGGTTGCCGCGTGTTGCCGCAATCACCCCGCGTCTCCGTTCGTCATCGGTGAGCATCGTGAGAGCGGACAACCCGTTGCGCACTTTGAACGCGTTGGTCGGATGATGGTTTTCGTGTTTCACGAACACGTGAATGCCGTGCCCAACCTCGTCATCGAGCGTTTGATACGAGCGCAGTGGCGTCGGGGAGAGATACGGCGCGATGCGCGCACGCGCCGCCTCGACGTCGGCGAGCGATACGGGCCAGGGAGACTGAGTCATGAACAGCCGCGGAGGATCCGCCGACCGCCTCTACGCTCTCGAGAAGTCGGCCTTGTCGATGTCACTGAGCTCTGCTGCCGACAGCGACGCATCCGCCGCGGTGAGCGAGTCAAGCGCGTGCTCTACCGTCCGCGCTGCCGGAATCGGGATCACCGAGGACCCCTGGGCGAGCACCCAGGCGATCACGACCGCGTGCGCCGAGATGCCGTGGCGATCGGCGATTGGTTGGAGCGCGCGGTGATGCGGCAGCTTCTTGTTGAGCCGGCCGCCACCCACTGGGCTGTATGCCAGGAACCCGATGCCGTGATCGGCGCAGTGCTGCACGACGCCGGTCTCAACCGCTTCACGAAAGAACGGGTTCAGCCGGTTCTGAACGGTCACGACGTCGACCATGGCAGATGCCTGCTCGATTTCCGCCACGGATACGTTCGACAGCCCGATCCACTTGATCTTGCCGGCCTGCTGCAGGTCCGCGAGGGCGCCAACGCTGTCAGTGAACGGAACCGCTGGGTCCGGCGCGTGGAGCTGATACAGATCGATGCAGTCCACGCCGAGCGCCTCGAGTGAGCGGTCGCACGCTGCCAAGAGCTGCTCGGGGCGGGCGTCCCGTTCCCAGCGACCCTGGGGCCGGGTGAGTCCGCCCTTGGTGGCGACGATGACCGCATCTCGATTGCCGGACCACTGTGACAGCGCCGCGGCGATGAGCCGTTCGTTGTGCCCGATGTCGTCGTCATCGAGACAATAGACGTTCGCCGTGTCGAGGAGCGTGACGCTCGCATCGAGCACGGCGTGAATGACTCGGATGGCCACGCCCTCGTCGGTGGGTCGTTCTTGAATCGAGAGCGGCATACCACCGAAGCTCACGGCGGAAGCCTGCGGCGCTCCCGGGCCCAACGGTCGGGTCTGCATCGGTGAGGTTTACCTACTCGGCGGTGCTACCGACGTCCGCTCCTGTGATGGATGCGCATCTCCTCGGCCATTTCCTTGATGTCGGACAAGTCCCGCACCATCTCACTCCAGCCGTACCACAGCGCGTAGTCCGGATTGGCGTGGAACGCCCCCTGGAACGTCCGCATTCGGTGCTTGAGATGCATCTGGAACAGCCGCTGCTCGATGACCGTGGGTGCGTCATGGAACGTCAACAGGTCGGGGAACGCGAACGCGTAGCTTTCCGGCTTCTCGAGCACCCCGTCTTGATACAAGCCAGCGATGATCCGGATCGCCTGGGCCAGGAGGTGGTCGGCCTCCCGGATGAGATCGTCTGCTCTGGTGAGTTCTCCCCGCGCGAAGTTCAGCGAGTGACAGGTGATGCACGTGCCCTCCATCTTTTCCCGCTCGCGTTCCCATTCCTCCTGCGTGAGTCGCATTACGTCTGCCGCCCGTATGACGTCCAACCGACTGGTGGTGTTGCCTTCGAGATCCAGCACGCCCAGAGCTTGGAGAATCGTGGTGCGGTCTTGCTCCCATTGCTCGTCATCCGGCATCGGAAGCCTGACGGCAAAGAACCCCCATGCCGTGCGGACCTCGTGATTCCCGTCCTGCATGTGACAGGTCTGACAGGTCGGCGCCGACGCATTCTCGGGGAGAACGCCGTTCTGCTTCAGCAGGTAGCGCACGCCATGTTTCGATGACGAGTACATCTCCCACTGGGGATGATCGAATCCCATGTGGCAGGTTTGGCACGCCTGCGGCTGTCGCGCTTCGGCGGTCGCAAACAGGTGACGCGTATGACAGGCGTCGCATGACGCGCGACCGAACCCGACGCCCGCGTCAGAGAGTGCTTGCATTTCGTCTTCGGTCTTGAGTCCGATCTTGTGACACCCCCCGCACCCTTTGAGACCCTCCATGAGCGCGACGGGCTGCGCATGCGCCATCGGCATCGCCTTCATCGCCGCCCAGGCGAGCGCGTGCTTGCCCGCTGAGAACTGCTCCACGCGCTGTGGGTGACACATCCGGCACGTCTCGGGCGTGGGTAGCCGCACAGCCTCGACGTCTTCGACTTCGTCGTGATCGCCCCCGTGACACAGGGCACAGTCGATTCCGTTCTGTCCGTGCTTGCTGAGCTCCCAGTCGGTGACGATGTTCGGATGCAGCTCCTTATGGCAGTCAACACAGGCCGACACCTGTGCGTCTGGTGCCTGCGCCACTGCGGGACTCGGGAGCGAGAGAATCGAGAATGACAGCAATGAACAGAGAATTGGGCTCGCAAAACGGCGCATCTCACTACCTCGTCATTGGAACGGTTTACCCCGTGAAACGCCTGTATCACATTGCGCGTTCTGCGCTGTGTTGTCAAACTGTGCCGTCGGCATTTTGTAGGGCTGTTGTGATCGTCCCTTCCGGCGGGTAGACTGCAGGCTCCCGTGACTCGATTTACGACACTCGATTGGATTTGGACCGGCGCGTTCCTCCTCCTGATGGTGGGAGGCGCGTTTTTCTTCTATCGGTTGGCTCGCCGGTCCGAATCGGATTTCTTCTTGGCGGGTCGTGGTCTCCCATGGTGGTTGCCGGCCTCCTCGGTGTTCTCGACCCACACGGCCACCGACACGCCCATGTGGGTCACCGGCGTCGTATACGCGAACGGTCTCCGGGGACTGTGGTACACCTTCTTTGCGGCTTGGACTGCCATTGCCTCGTTCGTGTCGGCGCGCATCTTCCGTCGCTCGCTCGCGTACACGCAGGCAGAGTGGCAGACCCTGCGCTACAGCGGATTGGGCGCGGAGTTGCTGCGGGGGTGGCTCGCCGGCTGGCAGGTGTTCATGAACATGTTCATCCTCGGGTGGGTGGGCATGGCCATGGGCAAGGTGGGCAACCTGGCCTTCGACTGGCCGGTGTGGGTGGGACTCGTTATTCCGTCGGTCATCACGGCAGCATATACGCTTGCCGCGGGGTATTGGGGTGTCGTGATGGGCGACTTCCTCCAGGGCATCGTCGCCATCTTCGCGATCGTCCTCGTTTCTCTCGTTGGGGTGTTCGCGGTTGGCGGACCAACCGAGCTCACCAACGGGCTGGTGTCGCTGGGCGAAGCCTGGCGGCTGGACGCGTTCGCGTTCACCGGAGTGTTCTCAGGCGACTTCCCGATTGCCTGGTGGCTCACGATGCTGGTCATCGCCGTGGTAGGGGGATTCGGGATGGGAACGAGCATCGATTGGTATGTCGAGGCGCAACGGATCCAGTCGGCCAAGACGGTGCGCGATGCGAGCTACGGTCTCTGGGCTGGCGGTGCCATCACGCTCGTGCGCAACGGGTTTTGGGCAGCAGGTATCCTTGCGTTCTTCGTGCTCGCGCCGCACCTGGCAGACGCGGCCGAATACGAGCTTGGCTGGTTCCGGTTGGGCTTCGAGTTGCTTCCCGTAGGACTCGTGGGCGTGTTCTTCGCTGCGATTCTCGCCATTCACCTCTCGACCATTTCGAGTCACCTCAATCTGGGCGCCCTGTACTTCACGAGAGATCTGTTCCAACGCTACCTGAAGCCGGATGCGGACGAGCGGACGCTCGTGTGGGTTGGACGTCTCGCTACGTTCGTGCTGCTGATCGGCTCGTTCTTTTACGGGTTGATGATGGAGCAGATCACCCAATGGCTCATCTTTGCCTTGTGGCTCATGATGGCTGGAATCTGGCTGCCGAACATTTTGCAGGTGGTGTGGTGGCGTTTCAACGCGTGGGGCTACCTCTCTTCCTGGATCGCGAATTTGGGCGTGTCATGGCTCGTGGTATGGGTCCTTCCTTCTTTCGAGGTGATCCCCGAGCTCCCACAGCAAGTCCAGTTTTGGCTGCTGATGGCGCTGGGCGCGGCGGTGTTTCTCCCGGCAACCTTACTCACGCGTGCCGAGCCGATGGAGCATCTCGTGGCGTACTATGTCATGACCCGTCCCATCGGGTGGTGGAAACCCGTACACCGTGAGGCGGTTCGTCGCGGCCTAATCGTCGACGACGATTCGCTCCCACAGGACGAGCGGCGTCCGCTCATCCGACGGCAGTGGACCGCGGAGCAGGCGGACCATTGGACGCGTGAGGACTGGATTGCCATCGTGCTCTCGCCGGTGGTGTTCGGATTGCTCATGATCGGCGTCGCGAAGCTCCTGCTGCTGCAGGCCTCGGGGTTGACGATGACCCTGCTCGGTTTGGCGGGAGGATATGCCGTGTATTGGGTCATCGATCCGAAGCTCCGCGCGGTCTCGGTGGAGTACGAGGCGAAGCAGACAGCATACCTGGCCGAGCTCGAGCGTCGGCTGCACATCGAATATGGTGATCGGTTGCCGTCGACCTCGGAGCGATCGGAGTTCTGATATGGAGCGCGGACTCGTGACCCTGATCGGCATGAGCATTGCCTACGTCGCATCGTTCCTGGGCATGCTACTCGCGTACTGGGCCTGGCGCCGTCGCCATCGGGACGGGGACGGACGGGGACGGTCGTGACGGGAGGTCTGCAATGGTCGATGGACCTGGTGCAGGCTCTCCCGGCCGAGCCGCCCCTGGTTGGGTTCTTCTGGTCCTATGTGGTGCCGGCGCTGTTGTTGGCCGTGGCATCCTTGGGCACATTCCTGCTGTATCGCAAGTTCGCCTCCGAGGAAGATCAGGACTCTCCCTAGGACGTTCAGCGGCTTCCCTCCGACCGCTGGGCGTGTATCTTAAGCTCCTGCAGTGCAACTAGTTACGACCGTGCAGCCTGTCTCGGGCGGGCCGGTAAGGAGTTGGTGTGACAGCGGTTACCCCGGGCGGGACTCCCCCCAGATTCGCCGCCATCGATGTGGGCACGAACTCGATCCGATTGGTCGTGGCCGAAGTCGAGCCGGACGGCAACTACCGGGTGTTGGACGAGGAGCGTGAGATGAGTCGCCTCGGTCGCGGGTTCTTTGCGACGGGTCGGCTTGGTCGCGCCCCCATGGAGCGCACGCTCGAGGCGCTCTGCAAGATGAAGGCGATCGCGGACGGCTTCGGTGTCCGGGAGCTGCGGGTGGTGGCGACAGCGGCGGTGCGGGAGGCCACGAACGGTCGAGAATTCCGGTCCGAGGCGCGTCGGCGCTGCGGCGTTCGCCTTGAGGTGATCTCGTCGGAAGAGGAAGCGCAGTTGGCCTATCGGAGTGTGAGTCGGCACTTCCCGCTGGGTGAGCATTCGATCGCCGTCGTGGACATTGGGGGCGGCAGTGTCGAGGTGGTGCTCGCGACGGGGGGCATCATCAATCAAGTGCACTCACTGGCGTTGGGGGCGGTCCGGCTCACCGAGCGATACGTGAAGTCGGATCCGCTCAAGGACAAACATCGCAAGAAGCTCCGACGCGCCATCGACAAGGAGATCAAGCAGCAGATCGGACGGCCGCCATTCGCCGCAGAAGTGATGATCGGGAGCGGCGGCACGTTTACCAACTTGGGTGAGATGGTGCAGTGCGAGCGAGAGGGCCGCTCATCGGCGATCCGAGGCTACAGCATGACGCGGGCCGACTTGACCCGCTTGCTGGATCGTCTCTTGGAAACCCCGCTCGGCGCGCGCCGCAATCTGTGCGGCCTCAACCCCAAGCGTGCGGACATCATCGTGGCGGGTGCAGCAGCGGTGGCGCGACTGGCCAAGCGACTGGGAACTCAGCGAATCGTCATCAACGACCGAGGCATTCGGGACGGATTGCTGGTGTCGATGATCGACGAGTTGGGGTCCGAAGCCGCCCCCGGAGCCACGGCCCGTCAAGATCGCATGACGTGGGTCCGGGAGTTCGCGCGCAAGTGCCGCTCCAACGAACGCCATTGCGATCAAGTGGCGCGGCTCTCTGTGCAGCTGTTCGATACGTTGTGCGAGCCGTTCGAGATTCCTGCACGGGGTCGCGACATTCTCGAAGCTGCCGCCCTGCTCCACGATGTCGGCTATGTGATCAATCACTCGCAGCATCACAAACACGCATATCACCTCATCATGCACGGTGATCTGAAGGGCTTTTCACCCGGAGAGGTTGAACTGATCGCCAATGTGGCGCGATATCATCGACGCGCCCTGCCGAAGAAGCGCCATGACAATCTCAGCCGTCTCGACAAGCACGATCGGCGGCTCGTCCGGCAGCTCGCGGGGATCCTTCGGGTGGCCGATGGCCTGGACCGCACCCACGGGCAGGTTGTCGAGGGTGTCAGTGCCATAGTCGACGACGCGGGCGTCCGGCTGCGTGTCCGTTCAGAGCCGAACCCGCACGTGGAGCTTGCGGACGCGGAGCGCAAGAGCGGGCTGTTCGAAAAAGCGTTTGGAACCGAACTGGTGCTGCAGTGGGCACGACGTCGCAAGACGCGTGGGGCCGCGACGGGAGGCAGACGTGGTCGCGCGACCGGGATGCAGCGGAGATAGAGATGGGAAAGCGGCCAAAGCCGACGTATTCGTCGGAGCACTACTTCAATCGTGAACTGAGTTGGCTCAGGTTCAACGAGCGGGTGTTGGAGGAATCGCGTGATGCGTCGCACCCGCTGCTGGAGCGACTCAAGTTCATTGCGATTTTCAGTTCGAACCTCGATGAGTTCTTCGAGGTGCGAGTTGCCGGGCTGCAGGAACAAGTGTACGCGGGCATGGAGCCGCAGGATTTCGGTGCCGACGGGCTCGGGCCGGCGGAACAACTTGCTGCCCTCGATCCGGTGACGCACCAGGTGGTCGCCGAGCAGTACCGGATTCTCAAAGACGAGCTCATGCCCGCCCTCGCGGCTGCTGGGATTGCTCGGCTCGGCTATCTGGACCTGACACCGGACGAGCGATCACGTGCGGATGAGTTCTTCAAGGCGAGCGTCTATCCCATTCTCACTCCGCTGGCCATCGATCCCGGGCATCCGTTTCCCCACGTGCACCACAAGAGTCTGAACTTGGCGCTGCTCGTTGCCCCCAAGGGTCGGGCTGGGATGCGGCGCCTGCCCGCTGTCGTGGAAGTTCCGTCGGTGCTCGATCGGCTCTTCATCGTCCGACAGGACGAGAACACGCTCCGGTACATCCTCCTCGAAGACCTGATCGGTGAGCATGTGGAAGATCTCTTCGAGGGATTCCGCGTGGTGGACTCGACGGTGTTCCGGGTGACACGCAATACCGACCTCACGATTCAAGAAGACGAGGCCGACGACTTGCTCGAGACCATCGAGGAGAGTCTGCGACAACGACTCCGCAGTGATCCGGTCCGTCTGGAAATTGCGGAGGACGCGTCGGAGAGCTTCGTAGAGCTCCTGAAGGAGTCGCTGGACCTGACCGAACGCGACGTCTACTCGGTGGACGGGCCGGTGGACCTGACCGCCATGATGAGCCTGTGCCGGGCCGATGGATTCCGCGAGCTCAAGGACGAACCTCTCGTGCCACGGGTCGCGCCCGCGTTCCAGTCAGGTCGAGACATGTTCGAGGTTATCCGCGAGCAAGATGTGCTCGTGCACCATCCGTACGAATCGTTCGGCTCGGTCAACGAGTTCATCGAACGAGCGGCAGACGATCCTGACGTGCTTGCCATCAAACAGACGCTGTACCGCACGAGCGCACCCAGCGCCATCATTACCGCACTTGCGCGCGCCGCGCAGAACGGCAAGCAGGTCACGGCGCTGGTAGAGCTCAAAGCACGGTTCGACGAGCAGAACAACATCTTGTGGGCGCGGTCACTCGAGCAGGCTGGTGTGCACGTCGTGTACGGGGTGGTCGGACTCAAGACACATTGCAAAGCGGCGTTGGTGGTGCGGCGGGAGAGCGACGGGATCAGGCGATACCTCCACTTGTCCACCGGCAACTACAACGCCGTCACCGCCCGGATCTACACGGACCTCGGGCTCTTCACGGCAAACCCAGACTTCGGGGAAGACGCGACCGCGCTGTTCAACCTGCTCACGGGATACTCCCAGGACCATGACTGGCGCTGGTTCGAAGTGGCCCCGAGGTCGCTGCGCGAGCGAGTCGTTGAGCTCATTGCGCGGGAGGTTCGTCACGCCGAAGAAGGCAAGGATGCGCGAATCATCGTGAAGATGAACGCGCTGGTCGAACCCTCCGCGATCGATGCGCTGTATGCAGCATCGCAGTCGGGCGTCCGGATCGATCTCCTGATCCGAGGCATCTGTTGCCTACGACCTGCGCTCTCCGGGATTTCCGAGAACATCCGCGTCACGAGCATCGTCGACAAGTTCCTCGAGCACTCCCGGATCTTCTATTTCGCGAACGCGGGTGATCCGGAGATCTTCCTGACCAGTGCTGATTGGATGCCGCGGAACTTCTTCCGTCGGATCGAATTGATGTTTCCCGTCATCGATCCACGACTCAAGACGCGGATCATGAGCGAGATTCTCGAGACGGCGCTGGCAGACAATGTGAAAGCGCGCGTGCTGCGGCCGGACGGGACATACGTCCGGTGGCGCCCGTGGGATGGGGAAGAGCCGGTGCGGTCGCAAGTGGTCTTGCAGACCCTCACGCGGCAGGCTGCGCAAAAGGCAACCGCCAACGCATCGGATCCGCGAACGTCCGGGGCAACGCACGTCGCCGACCCGGCGGAAGCTCCGGCGTGAAGACCTGATGCGCCTTCTGGTGATCCGTCACGCCATCGCGGAGAAGCGGGCCGACTTCGCGCGATCTGGTAAGCGTGACGCACGGCGGCCGCTGACCGACGAAGGGATGCAGCGGATGGAGCAGGCAGTGCAAGGCCTGCGGAACGTCGTACCCACGATCGACCACGTGGCGTCCAGCCCGCACCTCCGCGCCATGCAGACGGCGAAGATCGTCGCATCGGCCTTCGAGCTGCGTACGGTCGAGCGACTGTCAGCGCTCGAACCAGGCGGGGACACCGATCTGATCCTCGACTGGTTGCGGGGGCAGGATGATGCGGCCACCATCGCACTGGTGGGTCATGAGCCGGATGCGAGCGCGCTGATCTCCTATCTGATTACGAGTGACAAGGGCGCCGCCATTCAGATGAAGAAGGGCGCCGTGTGTCTGCTCGAGGTCGACGAGGAGGTGGAGCCGGGTCAGGCCATGCTCCGCTGGCTGCTGAGCCCAAAAGTCCTCCGGGCACTCGGTGGTGATGCCTAAGTACGCGAAGGGGCTGCTCGATCGCGCTCCTACAGTGGCGATTGCGTCGATCGGTGAGACATTGCTGGACGAGGCGATGGCCGCTCGCGTCCGGTTGCAGGAACGTACTGACGACGAGGCGCTCCACGATTTCCGTGTGTCGCTTCGGCGACTGCGCAGTGTCGTGCGTGCCTTCCGTCCCTATGTCGAGCACTGCGTAACAAGGAAGCTTCGACGTCGCATGCGAAGGCTTGCCAGGACGACCAATGATGCCCGCGACGCGGAGGTCCAAGTGCACTGGATCGATGCACGGCGTCAGCGGATCAGTCCAACCCAGCAGGTCGGCGTCAAGTGGTTTCGTTCGGGCGTGGAGAAACAGCGGGACGAGGCCTACGCGATTGGGCTGGAGGCAATCGAACACGTGTTTCCGCGCCTGGATCGGCGAGTGCGGGATGCGCTTTCGGCGGCTGCAGCCGATCCGTTTGGTGGATCGGGATCGGCGGTGACCTTCGGCGCCGCCCTCGGTGCGCTGCTGCGGCGGCACGAGGCGACGTTGTTCCACGAGATGAGCGGCATTCGGCAGCCGGGAGACGAAGGAACGGTCCACGCCACGCGCATCAGTGCCAAGCGATTGCGCTACTTGCTGGAGTTGATTGCCGATGAACGCGCGCCGGCCAAACGCGGCGTGGCGCACCTCAAGGCACTCCAGGATATCCTCGGGGATTTGCATGACGCGCAAGTGGTGGGTGTCGATTTCGCAGCGGCGTGTGAGCGGGCGGCCGCCGAGCATGCGCGTCGCCTGAGCGAATTGGATGCCGTGGTGCAGCAGGACGATGGCGAGCGCCGGAAGCTCCGACGGCGGAACGCCACCCCCGGTATGCTTCAGCTCGTCCGGTTGTGCCGGGAAGCCCATGAGGAGCTGTTCGAACGCCTCGAGCGTTGGCGTAAAGAACGCGCTGGCCGGTTGTCTGACGACGTCCGCTCCCTGGTGGAGGAATTCGACGCGTATGGCCCACCACCGACCGAAACCGAGCGCAAGTATCTGTTGAAGAACCTCCCGCGCGCGGTGGAGGGTGCAGAAGCAGTCGTTGTTGACCAAGGTTGGCTTCCAGGGACTCGGCTCGTAGAGCGGGTGCGTCGCGTCGTGGGTGCAGATGGTGACCGGTACTTCCGAACCATGAAAATGGGTGAAGGCATCACGCGAATCGAAGTCGAGGAAGAGGCATCGGCTGAGGTGTTCGAGGCGTTGTGGCCGCTGACCGAAGGTCGTCGGGTGCGCAAACGCCGCTACTACGTGCCGGACGGTGACCTGCGATGGGAGATCGACGAGTTCCTCGACCGCGAATTGGCACTCGCGGAGGTCGAGCTCCCTCGCGCCGATACCCCCGTTTCGCCTCCTGCGTGGCTGCGGGATGTGGTCGAGCGGGAAGTCACAGGCGACCCGGGGTACGTGAACGTCAATCTAGCCCGGTGAGCCGAGGGCCGGCTACGAAACTGCCGGTGCTGCTTCCCCAGCGAGTCGATCCAGGAACTCCTGTTGGGCGCTCCGTGCTCCCTCAGATGCTGGATGTTGGACGTAGGTGCCGTCAGACTGAAGGTGCCAGGCGTAGGGGTCGGCGAGCTCGGTATCGAGGATGCCGTCGAGTCGGCGACACGCATCCGGATCGGCAACCGACACGACGATCTCCACACGCCGGCGCAGATTGCGCGGTCGCCAGTCCGCCGAGCCGATGTAGTGCTCTGGCGTGCCCCCATTGGCGAAGTGGAAGATGCGGGCGTGCTCGAGGAAGCGGCCGAGAGCGCTCACCACGCGGATGTTGTCCGATAGCCCGGGGACGCCAGGCCGCACGGCACAGATACCTCGAACAATGAGGTCGATCTGCACGCCGGCCTGTGAGGCACGATAGAGGGCCTCGATGACTTCTGCGTCCGCAATCCCATTCATCTTGATGCGCATGTGGGCTGGGCGGCCCTCGCTCGCGTGCTCGGTCTCTCGCGCGATCAGCGCGATGAAGCGCTTGAGCAAGTTCGTGGGGGCCACCAACGAGTGCGGGAAGTCTCCGGCGGGAGCACGCGATGATCCGGTCAGTTCGTTGAACAGGTGGTTGACGTCGCTGCAGATGCCAGCGTCGGTCGTGAGAAGTCCTAAGTCCGTGTACTGACTCGCAGTCTGGGCATTGTAGTTGCCGGTTCCAATGTGCACGTAGCGGCGAACACGGTCGCCTTGGCGACGGACAATGAGCAAGAGCTTGGCGTGGGTCTTGTACTTGACCAGCCCGGTCACGACGTGAATGCCACCTCGCTCGAGCTGCTTCGCCCAAAAGATGTTCAACTCCTCGTCGAACCGCGCTTTGAGCTCGACAAACACTGAGACGTCCTTTCCAGCCCCGGCAGCCTTCAGCAGACTCTCTGTACACCGCGATGGACCACCGGGACGATACAACGTCATCTTCATACTGACGACATCCGGATCTGCTGCCGCCTCGGAAATGAGCCGCTCCGTAGTTGTCTCGTAGCTGTCATACGGGTGATGTACGAGCACGTCACGCTCGTCGAGCACGTCGAACATCGAACGGTCGGCAGGCACGGGATGCACGGGTGTAAAAGCTGGATAGTCCAGGTCGGGTCGCGGGATCTCTGTCAGTTGCTCGAGAGAGCGCACGTCAACCAGATCTTCCGCCTCATAGATGTCGGATGCTTGAAGCGGGGTGCCCGTGTTCTCGACCTCGCGGCGGAGCTCGCGGAGCAGAAGATCACGAATCGGATACGGCATCGAACGCTCTACCTCAATTCGCACGATGGCACCGCGCGGACGATTCATGAGCTCTTCCTCGAGAGCCTCGAGGAAGTTTGCCGCGTGCTTCTCGTCGAACTTCACCTCACTGCTCCGTGTCACGCGAAACGGATGGACTTCGAGCACGTGCCGGCCCGGGTACAATCCCGCAACGTTGGCCCGCACGGCCTCTTCGATCGGCACGAAATCGGTCGTATCCGGCAGTTGGATGAAGCGGGGCAACGCATCAGAGATGTCGAGATCGCCGAAGTGATCCCTGCCAGTACGCGGATCTCGCACCACGACGGCTACGGAGATCTGTAAGTCCTCGATGTAGGGTGACGGATGTCCACCGGCCAGTGTGATGGCTTTGGGTGTGAGGAGCGGCAGAATGCGATCGTCGAAGAAGTCCTTGATATACTCTTGCTCGTGGTCGTTCAAGTCGTCGAGGCGGCGCACCCGGATCTGCTCGGCCGGAAGTTGATCGGATAGCAGGGTTCTGACACAGCGATACTGGCGCCGGACCAACGCGCGGAGCTTGATATTGATGGCTTGCAGGAGCTCGCCAGGTGTCTGGCCGTCGATCGATCGTCTGGTGATCCCTTCGGCAACCGCCTGCTTCAATCCCCCGACGCGAACCATGAAGAACTCGTCGAGGTTCGAGCTGAAGATCGAGAGAAATCGGAGTCGCGCGAACAACGGCACGGTGGGGTCTTCGGCCAGCGCCAAGACTCTGGTGTGGAAGTCCAACAGGCTCAGCTCTGGGTTGATGACCGAGGCAGATGCCGCAGCACTCTGAGTGGCTCTGGGCTCCGGCTCGAGGAGCTGTGAGGCGTCGAACATCATCGAGCCGCGTTTGCGACTAGGCAGGGATTTCGTTTTGGCCTTCTTCGACGGCCTGGCTGGCATGGTCGCCGTCGTTTCCGCGCTGTAGATGTTGCCGACCTCGAAGCGCCACAGCGTCAAGACCAAGAAGTTGAAGGTCGCCGAGATGACGAAGGCGATAGGGAGCGCTTCGACTCCAGCGGCCAGACCGACTCCGATGGCCAAGAAGATATAGACAGCATCCTTGGTGTCCTGCAGCGTGTTGCGGAACCGGACGGCGGCGACAATCCCGGCGAGCGAAAACGCCAACGGCAACGACCACTGCACGATGATCACGATCCCGGTAACCGCGATCGGGAGCATCAGGATCGTGTGCACGAGTGACTGGTCGTACCGCACTTCGTGCTTGGTCACCATGTACACCCACGCGATCGGAGCCACCAGGGTGACGGCACCCAGCGTTGCGAAGAGGGTGCGCGCGCCAACATTGGGATGCGACAGGAAGCCCCCGGGCGCAGTCGAGGGGTTGAGTAACTGGCTCGCGTCGGGAGCTGCTTGGAGGAGGCTGAACTCGAATGCCTGTCGCAGCGATGGGAACAGCCGGGTCAGCAGCACGGCAAGGAGAACGAGCCCCGCATAATAGAAAGCGAGCCGCACAGGTGGCAGCCGCAGTAGTCGTCGGATGAGAGTCATGCGCTCCGTAGGTGGTAGTCTGCGGCGAAACGTATGAACCCGAGGCTACAGCCGCTAGAGCAAGGCAGGAACAAGACAGGGGGGACTGAAGCCCCCCCTGCGATGATATCGATTAGGTCCGGCTACTACTCGCTACCCTTCCGCTTGCCTGAGGAGCGGGTAGGCGCCCGAGCGGGCGAACGTGATGGTGCCCGACTCGGTGCCCGCGTGACCGGACTCGACGAGCGCGCCGGAGCTCTTGCTGGAGCTCGGACCGCCGGCCTTGAAGTCCGCGCGGGTGCGCGAACCGTGGATGACTTCGGCGTCGTGCGCCGTGGCGCTGACCGTGTTGATGGCCGCGGGGCGGAGCGCTGCGGCGTGACGCGCGTCGGCGTGCGAGCCTTGGACGGCGTGGTCGACCGTTGTGGTGTGACCCGGGTCGGCGTCCGGCTAGGTGCCGGCGCCTGCCGTGTGGTCGTGGACCGTCGCCGCACCGTGCCGCTCTGATTTCGCGTCGTGCTCGGTGGTTGCACCGTGCTTCTCGTCGTCGAGCGCCTGGTCACGGTCCCGCGATCCGATGCACGCTCCGGTGAGCGTGTCCGAGGCTCAGCCTGTGGACGAGTCGAGGGCTGAATGACCCGTCGACGCTCGGTGGCAGTCTGCGACGGCCGCTCGGATGGGGTGATCGTACGTCGCCCGTCCGAGATGCCCCAGCCGGACGGCTGGACGCGGCGTCCCGAGTTCTCGACGCGTGAGGTCGTGCCGCGTCGCGCGTCGGTGCTGGACGGCGCAACACGGCGTCCTGTGGTCGACACCCCGGTCGGCACTCGGCGCGCTTGGCTGGTCGCCGCTGGTGCCTGCCGGCCGCTTAGCCGCGCGGTTGCCCGCGACGCCACGTTGGAGCGGAGCCCGAAGTTGCTCGCGGCGGTCGTGCGACGACGCACCGTGATGCCGCCATTGGCCAAGCTCCGATCATTTGACTTGAACGTGTACTGACCGCGCACGCGCGAGCCGAATGGCGTGGTGTAGTACCCACTGCCGTTGTACCGATTCCCCGCGGAGTAGTAACTCGGGTATCCATAGCTCACGTACGAGCGCGGATAGTAGTAGTACCGCGGGTAGTAGTAGCCAGAGTACCAGTAGTACGGACGCCACGCGGTGTGCCGCCACGAGTACGCCCACGGGTCATACCAGTACGGATCGTACCAGGGATCCCAGTATCTGCCCCAGCCGTACGACACGCTCCACCATGGAGACCAGCCCCACCCGAGGCTGAAATTCCAGGAGCCGGGGTAGTAGTGGCTGCTCCCATAATAGACGGACCGGTCGGCGACCCGCTCCCCGACGTAGTAATGCGTCAGGTCGTAGCTGAACGCCGTGCCACCCGCCATCTCCTGCACGAGCGCGGTGAGCTCCGCCTCAGGGTCGAGCTCCTCGTTGAGTCGCCACGAGTCGAACAAGCGGTAATCCCAGTGGTCACCGCGAATGAACGCGTCGACCCTGAACGGGTCACGGGAGTACGCGGCGTACACGGTGCCAACGCCTTGCGACTCGTAGATCCGGAACGCTTCCCGATCGCCGCGCCCTCGGATCTCCATGTCCCGCCCGCCCCGGACGTAGTTGTCCTCAAATGGATCGCTCGGAACCAGAATGCGGATCCGGCCGTCCGGCTCGGCGTGAAGCACCAAGAGGTATCCATCACCCTCCGTGCGTGCGTACACGCGGACGCGGTCACCTCGACGCACATCACCGCGCTTGTTCAGCCAGACTTGGATCGGTGCCTGGGTCTGAGCGAGGATCGACGCGTCTGCCGGCGAGACCGCGAGCGTTGAGAGAAGTAGCGCAGTAATCATGAGCCCTCCCGGGCCTGACCCCGACACTCAACCGATGAAATGCTCACCGTCGCTTGTCCGAGGCCGTTACACCCACCCCCACGCAGAGTACTGTCTCGCGTGGGATTTCGCGAGTTCCACCCACTTAATGGGCAATTTGTGTTCCAGATACTATCTTGTTGTCAGTCAACGACTTCGGACTTCCGTCGTCCTGGTGTTTCGTCCTCCAAACCGGACACCCCGTTGTGACAAAAAGCACTCACCATGGCACATGAATATCAGCTGCACCGAGAGCAGACGGTGCCCGTCCCACTGGCCGACGTGTTCGAGTTCTTCGCCGACCCCCGGAACCTGGGTCGTATCACACCAGCGTGGCTGAGCTTTCGCATGCTGAACGAGGGCGAAGTCGTCATGCACGAGGGGCTCAAGATCGACTACCGGATTCGCCCCCTGGGATTCCCGCAGCGGTGGACGTCGATCATCTCCACGTGGGACCCGCCGCACCGGTTCGTCGACGAGCAGGTGCGTGGGCCCTACCGCCGGTGGCTTCACCTGCATGAGTTCCGCGCGGTTGAAGGGGGCACCGTGATCAGCGATCAGGTGTCGTACGAGCTACCCCTCGGACTGCTCGGCCGGCTGGCGCACGCGGCCTTCGTGCGCCGGCAACTCACGACGATCTTCGATTACCGCACCCGAGCCGTGTTACGACTCCTCGTCGACTAGACGAGTCCCTCGCGGCGAAACGACCGCAACATCTCCACAAAGCGCTCCATCTCTTCAGGCAACCCGATGGACAGTCGGCTATGTCTGAGCATCGGGGGGAAAGGACGTCCGACGCGGAACCCGCGTTCGCGCATGCGCACGATGTAGGTCCGCAGATCGCCAGCGATCTGGTGCATGACGAAGTTGGTGTGTGATGTGAAGTAGTCGAGCCCGAGGTCACGCAGACAGGCGCACAAGATCTCCTTGCCGCGGACGTTGACGTCGAGACTGCGTGCGACAAAATCGTGCTCGCTGAGACTCTCCAGTCCCGCTACCAGCGCGAAGTGATTGGCATTGTTCCGCACGTGCAGCTTGCGGAGCTTGGCCGAAGTGTCAGGGTGTGCGAGCCCGTACCCGAGGCGAATGCCGGCCATGCCGTACACCTTGGAGAACGTCCGAACGACGAGCACTCTTGGATTGTCAGCGATCCACTTGATGGCCGACCAGTAGCTGTCATCCCGCACGTAGTCGAAGTAGGCCTCGTCGACTAGGAAATACACGTTGTCGGGTGCGCTGGCGATCATCGCGTCGACGGCGGCGCTCGACGTGAGCGTTCCGGTAGGATTGTTGGGATTGCAGACATAAAGGCACACGGGACCCGTGACCGACGTCGCGATCTGTCGCATCGTGTCCAAGTCATGACGCATGTCGGGTTGCAGCGGGACCTTGTGGATGTGCAGGTCGAGTGGCTCCGCGTAG
>JAOTWK010000193.1 GCA_029862935.1 Gemmatimonadota bacterium
TACCAAGATCATCGAGGCGATTCTCGCGTGCCGTACCCACGGTTCTTGAAGCCCCGTTCCCTGGCTGAGGCGCTGGGACAACTTGCGATGACGAGCGATTGTCATCCACTCGCCGGTGGGACCGACTTGCTCGTGACATTGCACGCTGGGCAGTCGACTCCCGCAGCGCTGCTCGACATCTGGTCGCTCGAAGAGCTCAAAGGTGTGAGAGAGGTCGACGGTGCCATCGAGGTCGGCGCAGCCGAATCGTACACGCACATCATGCAATCGCCACTCGTGAACCGCTACGTCCCTGCCCTGGCCCAGGCCGCCCGGACGATAGGCGCGGCACAGATCCAAAACCGCGGCACTCTGGGTGGCAACCTCGGAACGGCGTCGCCTGCAGGTGACACGCTGCCGGTGATGCTGGCCGCCGACGCGGCGATCGTCACGGACCGTCGGATTGTGCCCGCCTCGGAATTCTTCGTAGGGTATCGTAAGACCGCACTCGAGCCGGACGAACTGATCGTCGCCATTCGCTTCCCACGCAACGGTCGCACGATTCGGTTCCGCAAGGTCGGCACTCGGCAGGCACAGGCCATATCCAAGGTGGTCATGGCGGTGAGTCGCGAGCCGGCGCGCGTGGCCATTGGCTCGGTCGCTGAGGTTCCGCTTCGCGCAGCGCACGCCGAGGCGGCGCTCGAGCGCGGTGATGTGGAAGAAGCCGTGGAAGCGGTCGCCCGTGACATCCGGCCCATCGACGACGTGCGGTCGACGGCTTCCTACCGGCGTCGCGTGACGCAAAACGTGCTACGGCGTCTGCTGGACGAGGACCGTGCCTAGCTAGTCAGCAATCACGGGGACGCAATGTTGTCGAGCCGCTGCGCGACGGCTTCGATCTCCGGCGCAACGGGCTCGGGCACGGTGACACTACGCGCTGCACTCCCTACATCCTTGAGACCACTGCCGGTCACGAGCAGCACAACCCGCTCGTCGCGCTCGACCAATCCCTCAGCAATGGCGGCGTGGAGCCCTGCGAGTGCTGCTGCTGCAGCGGGTTCCGCAAATACACCGCTCAGCCGCGCCAGCTCGGAGATCGCCGCAACGATACGCTCGTCGGGCACGGCCACACCGCCTCCACCGGACGCCCGTATTTCGCGCAAGCACATCCGCGCATTGCGAGGTGCCTCGACCACGAGACTGTCGGCCACGCTGTGCGCACCCGGCACCGGGATGATCGTGTCCGCCCGGTTGCGCAGCGCG
This sequence comes from Gemmatimonadota bacterium, assembly GCA_029862935.1. Next base: position 1,243 of record JAOTWK010000193.1, read on the forward strand.
TGGACGATCGCCGCCGATCCTTCCGGCTGTACGGCGATGAGGCGGGGCCGCCGGTCGATCACGCCACATTGTTCGAGATCCGCAAAGCCCTTCGCCACCCCTGAGATGATGACACCGTCACCGGTGGGCACCAGCACCACGTCGGCACACTCCGGACTCATGTCGCGGGCGATCTCGAGACTCGCGGTCTTCTTCCCCTCCACAGTGAAAGGGTTGAGCGCGGTGTTGCGGTTGTACCACCCGAACCGCTCGCACGCCTCGTGGCAGAGCTCAAAGCAGTCGTCGTAGCTGCCCGCGACCCGCAGAACGGTCGCACCGTAGCTCAGGATCTGAATGAGCTTGGCTTCGGGCGCACTGGCCGGCACGAACACGACGGCGCGAAGCCCGGCGGCAGCCGCCACGGCAGCCAGCGCCGTCGCCGCGTTTCCCGTCGATGCGGTCGCGACCGTCGGCCGCCCGTACTCCAGCGCCTTCGCCACGACCAGCCACGACGCACGGTCTTTCGTCGAGCCGCTGGGATTCCGTGCGTCATCCTTGATCGAGAGTCGCGGCATGCCCAAGGCGGTTCGAAGCGCCGGCGCCACGACCAGCGGTGTGCCACCGACCGCCAGCGGGGGCACGTGCGTCGCGTCTGGGATTGGGAGAAACTCGGTGAGAAACTCGGTGGACGAAGACGGCGCGTCCGGCCACGTGCGCGGGAGATCGTCGATCTCGACCTGCAGCACGCCTCTCGTCGGGGCACCCCGCTCCTGCTTCGTTGCGCATGCCGGACACACCGTCTCGACATCGTGCTCCGCATACGCGGTGTCGCATTCGCTGCAGCGAAACTGAAACCGAGCCATGGAACTGCGCGCTCGCGCTACATCGTGAGCGCCATGAGCGCCTTTTGCACGTGCAGCCGGTTCTCCGCCTCGTCGTACACCACCGACTGGGGACCGTCGATCACTTCGTCCGTCACCTCACGCCCGCGATCCGCAGGAAGCGGATGCATGTAGATCATCCGTTTCTTGCCGAGTGCCATATGCGACTTGTCGCAGCGCCAGGAGGGATACTCCCCGATCAGCTCGAGACCTTTGCGCGCGTCCTGCGTGGTCACCAGCGGGCCCCATGACTTGGGCACGACGGCGTCCGCCTCACGGAACGCGTCCTCGAACTCGTGCGTGATCTCGAATTGTGTTCCGGCCTCTTTGGCATTGGCCTTTGCCTGCTCCTCGATGTGCGGCATCAACTTGAACTCCGGCGGATATGCCAGTGTCACATCGATGCCGAACCGCGGCATGAGCAAGATCAAGCTCTGCGGCACGGAGAGCGGCCGGACGTAGTTGGGTGCGCTGGTCCAGGCGACGCCGAGCTTGAGGCCTTTCGTGTTGCCGAACCTCTCGCGAATCGTCATGTAATCCGCCAAGATCTGGCACGGATGGTACACGTCGCACTGCATGTTGAGCACGGGAACGTCCGCATGCTTCGCCACGTCGGTCAGATACGCATTTCCTTCGCCGTAGGCGCAGTGCCGTATCGCGATGCCGTCGCCGTAGCGCGACAGCACCTTGGCGGTGTCGCGCGCGTTTTCCCCGTGACTGATCTGCATCTTGTCCGGCGACAGATAGATCCCGTGGCCACCGAGCTGCGTCATGCCCGTCTCGAACGAGTTTCGGGTGCGGGTCGACGCGTCGAAAAAGATCATGTACAGCGTCTTGGCCGCGAGCAGCGGCGTCGGGCGCCTCTCGCGTTTGGCGGCTTTGAGCTCGGCTGCGAGCGAGAACAATGCCTCGAGCTCATCCGTCGTCCACTCCTGGGTCGTGATGAGGTTCTTTCCCTTGAGCGTCGCGTTCATACTCAACCTTTGCTCGGCGTGGCCGCGGTGAGCAGGGCATCGCTTCGTGCAGCGAGGACCGCGGGGATCATGGCGTAGACCGCCGTCGCGCGTACCAGGTCGTCGACGGCTACCCACTCTTCGGTCGTATGTGCCAGCTCTTCGAGCCCGGGGGCGAACCCCACGGTCGGGATACCCAATCGCCCCATGCTGGCAACACCGTTGGTCGAGAAGGACCAACGCGAGATCTTGGGCTTTCGGTCGAGCACGTCGGTCACGGCCTGGGCCACACCCTGAACAAGAGGGTGTGCCTCCGGCACGACCCACGAGGGGAAGAACTTCTCCTGGCTCGCGGGCGTCCCCCGCCAACTCGTGGCGTTGTACTGGAGCACCTCGATGGTCGCGTCGCCGAGGTGGGAAAGCGCCCGAAGCTCAGCCAGTACGCCGTCTACCGTTTCCCCGGTGGTCATGCGGCGATCCACATACACCTTGGCACTGTCGGGAACCGCGTTCAACGACGGCGTCGTACACTCGATGGACGAGACTACCACCGTCCCCTTACCCAGGAACGGGTCATCGGGGAGGCGCTCGTTCAGCGCTTCGATGTCTGCGATGATCGGGGCCATCTTGTAGATGGCGTTGACGCCGCGTTCGGGGTGTGCGGCGTGGGAGGACACGCCTTTCGTCGTTATCGTGAGCTCGACCCTGCCTCGCTGACCGCGGTACACATTGAGGTCCGTCGGCTCACCGATGATCACGACGTGTGGACGGATGCGCTCCTGCTCGATGAGGTGCAGCAGACAATACCCGTCGCAGTCCTCTTCCATCACGGTTGCCGACAGGTAGACAGTGACGCCGTCGAGCAGGCCACGCTCTTTCATGAGCTTCGCTGCGTACGCCATGCATGCGACCGCCGGCAGCTCGTCGACCGCCCCGCGGCCGAACACCTTGCCGTTTTCGAACTTTCCCTCGAACGGATCGAAGTCCCACGCCGAAGGGTCGCCGACACCGACGCAGTCGATGTGGCCGTCCATCAAGAGCACAAGCGGACCGCTGCCGACCCGCGCCACGACATTACCCAGCCCATCGATCCGCACCTCGTCCAATCCCAAACGTTCATATTCCTGGCGAATCCGCTCACAGCGTTCCCCTTCATGGAGACTCTCCGACGGGATCGCGATCATATCGCGCAGAAACGTGACGATCTCGTCCTGAAGTCCACGAGCGGCGGTGAGGGCCTGTCGGCCCGGTGCTGTCATTCGGTACTCCGTCCGTGAAGTGCCTCTGCCGATCGGCCCGCGCCGGCCCTATCGCGAGCTGCCATCACCGCTCCACTGTCCCTGTTGAACTGCGTAATCTGCTGGTCCCACTCAGGAAGCTGCCCCGCGAGATCCGTCCAGAACGACGGAATCCACAACGCGTTCAGTTCTTCGACCGTCTTCCCCTGCTGCTCGACCCACGTAAAGTACTTGAGGTTGTGAATCCTCAAGCGATCCACGTCCTCGAGTTCCATCAGATGATTCGTGTCCTCGCCCAGCAGGTAGCGCTCGAAGTGCGCGGAGGCGGCGGCATCCACGTACACGCCGTGCGCGGCATCGAGTTCTGTGAGCCGCGAGCGGTAAAGATCCATCGAGTCGGTGAACGACGTGATGAGCACGTCGTGCTCGTCGAGTTCGTAGTGTTTGGCCGTCTTGATCGCGGCGAGCAGGTTGCAGATCGACGACAGTCCCAGCAACGGGAGCCGTCCAACCGCATCGTTGGGGACACCGAGGCGCGAGAGTGTCGCGTGACCCGCCGGCTCGTTGAACAGCCGAAACAGCTGCATGACCGCTTCGTCATCGATCGCCGTGACGACATCCGTATTCCGAACGTTGTGAATCCACGGGACGTGCTTGTCACCGATGCCCTCGATCCGGTGCGAGCCAAATCCGCCGTAGAGTAGCGTGGGGCACTGTAGGGCTTCGGCGGCAGTGATCCGTAAATCCGCATGCAACGTCTTGAGATAGTCACCGGTCGCGAGGGTCCCGGCCGAGCCGGTGGCACCCACCCAACCGGCAAAGCGATCTCCCTCACCGGCAAGGCGCGCAAACACGGACTGCGCCGCCGGTCCCGTCACACCGTAGTGCCACAGATAATTCCCGAACTCGTCAAACTGATTGAAGATCACGCACTCCGGCCGCGTCTGCCGAATTTCCCAGCACGCGTCGAAGATCTCTTTGACGTTGCTCTCGCTGCCGGGCGTCGCGATGATCTCGGCGCCCAACCCCTCGAGCCATTCGAAGCGCTCGCGACTCATTCCCTCCGGGAGAATGGCCACGGCGTGGCAGCCGAGCAGTGCGCTGTCGAACACCCCACCACGACAGTAGTTGCCCGTGGAAGGCCACACGGCCTTGTGCGTTGTCGGATCGAACTCACCGGTCACCAACCGTGGCACGAGGCACCCGAACGCGGCACCAACCTTGTGTGCATTCGTGGGAAACCACTCGCCGATCATTCCCACGATCCGGGCCCGGACCCCAGTCAACGCCGAGGGCAGCTCCAAGGCGTTTACCGGTCCGAAGCCGCCCGTCTTCGGATCATTGTGCCACGTGATCCGGAACAGATTGAGCGGGTCGACGGCCTGCATGTCGACGGACCGCATGCCGCTCACAATGCCGGGGTCAATGGTCCCTGGATCGCGCATTTCGGCAAAGGTGGGGATCAGGATACCACGTTCCCGACACCGCTCCAGCGCACGTCTTCGAATGGCATCCCGCGTTTGGCTCATGCTGTCATACGTCGCTTTCTGCCCGGAGTCACGCGTGGATTCACGTCCCGAGAAAGCTAGTACCCCACCGGAGGGCGTGAAACCGCTTCCACAGTGCCGGAGCGACGCTTCGGGCGCGCGCAGCCAGCTCGGCGGTGTCGACGCTCGTGTGGTGAAAATCTTCGAGAACGATACGCCCACGGGCAACTGTATGCCGAACCGGCGCCTCGCTGACACCGTAGACGAGATGTGCGAACGCGTTCCCGCCGTCGATCGCCGTGCGCGGCGGCGCATCGATCACCGCGATGTCCGCGGGCGCGCCCGGACTCAGCTCCCCGAGCTGAGGTTCGTCAAAGAACCGGCGCGCCACACGGGCGTTGTTCGCCAAGAGATCCGGCAGTGCCGAGAAGCCGGCCGACGGATCCCGCGTTTCGTGCCGCTGCAACAAGAACGCACTGCGTAACGACCTGAGCATGGACGACGACATGCCGTCGGTGCCCAAGCCGACGAGACAGCCTTCCTGGACCGTGCGCTGCACGTCGAGATGCCCCACACCATTGTTGGCATTGGACTCGGGATTGTGGATGATCGTGGCACCGTGCTCGGCGATCGCGTGATAGTCCTGGCGCCCCAAGTGAATCCCATGCGCCAAGAGGCTCCGCGGCCCGAGCAACCCTTGCCGGTGCAAGCGCTCCACCGGTCCGACACCGAAACGTTCGACCGACTGATCCACATCGACCGGATCTTCTGCCACGTGAATGTGACAGCCGACATCGGGACATCGCCTTGCCGCCTCGATGATCGTCTCGTCGCGGAGCGTGAAGCTCGCGTGCAGGCCCAGCGTGCCTCGGATGCGCGGATCATCGCGGCGGGCATCGCTGAACCGGATGTTCTCGTCGAGACCGGCCAG
>JAOTWK010000194.1 GCA_029862935.1 Gemmatimonadota bacterium
TACGGCTCTGGATTGAGGCCTGGTTCTCGGGCGTGCGCATTGGGATGGGGACCCTGGTGGGCATGCGCCTCAGGAAGGTCAGTCCGCCGGCCATCATTCGTCCCCTGATCGCGGCAACGAAGGCCGGACTTGATTTGCACGTCAACGAACTGGAAGCGCACTACCTGGCGGGGGGGAGCGTCAGCCGCGTCACCCAAGCGCTCATCTCGGCGGACAAGGCGGGTATCGACCTTCAGTTCACGACTGCGGCCGCGATCGACCTCGCCGGACGGGACGTCCTCGAGGCGGTCCAGGTCTCTGTGAATCCAAAGGTCATCGAGACACCGAAGGTCACGGCCATGGCCAAGGACGGCATTCAGTTGCGGGCAGTCGCGCGCGTGACGCTACGGGCGAACATCAAGCGCCTCGTCGGTGGCGCGGGCGAGGAGACGATCCTGGCTCGAGTCGGCGAGGGGATCGTCTCGACCATCGGTTCATCGGACTCTCACAAGGCCGTGCTCGCGAGCCCCGGCGATATTACCCAAACGGTGCTCGGCAAGGGGCTAGACGCTGGCACAGCCTATGAGATTCTCTCGATCGATATCGCCGACGTGGATGTCGGCAGGAACATCGGCGCCGAGCTCCAGACGGATCAGGCTGAGGCCGACAAGCGAATCGCGCAGGCCCAGGCGGAGAAGCGGCGCGCGATGGCGGTGGCAGAGGAGCAGGAGATGAAGGCGAGGACTCAAGAGATGCGGGCGCAAGTGGTCCAGGCTGAGGCCGAGGTGCCGCTGGCCCTCTCTGACGCATTTCGCGCTGGGCGCCTTGTGGCGCGGCCCAGGCCGCAGCGGGATCAACGGTGACCTGAACGAACGGCGGTTCTCGAGTTCTCGGCTGACGGCTGACGGCTGATAGCTGAAAGCCGGTGCTACATCTCCTGCACGCCCCACGACTTGTTGATGGTCTCCCAGCTGATCACGTTCGGCTTTACGAATGGCCGCCGTACGTGCTCCAGTTTCTCTCCCCGCACTTCAACGTCGCTCACACTCGCGGGGCCTAGACCTGCGCGGTAGGCCCATGTAAGCGTAGGAACTTCGTGTACCCCGAATCCCATGATGTCTGCCGCCACCATGTCAGTCGCCAACGGGTTGGTTCCCGCGATGATCAGGTTCATGGGAACGAGACTCCCATCCGACGGACCGTCTCCTTCCATCGCCATCGACCCGTCGACGACGGTGAGCCCGAGCTTGTTGGCGCGGACCATGTCGATCGTCTCGAAGGCGATGCCCGGCGACTCAGCCATGGCTGCCTGGTCGTGCAGCCACGACCTGACCGAGTAGTACACCGTTCCAGGGTACAGACCAATCAGGTTCTTCATGCCCAGCGTCACGGTCGCCAGGACGTGGGTCTTCATCATCGGAACGGAACACAAGAGGTCGATGTCCGTCAGCGATTGGTGCAGCGTGATCTTGTCGAACACGAATCCGTTCGGCACCGCGACCTCAGCCATCTCGCCCGAGTGGAGATTGATGAGCGGAGTCCGCAGGGAGCTGGCGAGCTCGGTGTAGCCCAATCTGTCGAACACGTACTGCTGCATGCCGTCCAGTATCTCGCGGTTCCGTGTCCTGTAGGTGACATCGCCCCGGACGTTGAATCCGGTTCCCGCGGCCGACCCTTCACCGATCACCACTTCCTTGCCCGAGCGCTGCATAAGTTGAGCGAGCGTTCGCACCACGCTCGGTTTGGTCGTGAAGTGCGGCCCTTCGGCCACGAGGTTGGGCTTGAGCATGATGCGATCTTTGCCCTTTGCGACCGTCTCAATGCCTCCGAGCAGGTCAATGGCCGCCTCGACGGCACGATCAACCCTGTCGTTCCCGATCCTCACGACGCTGACGACCGGTTTCTCCGCCGTGAAACGATTCCCACGCCACGCTGGCGTCAGACCGCCGGCAGTGGTTCCAAGCACCACGCCGGCACTCGTCTTCACGAAGTCCCGGCGTGACAGATGTCGATGTCTCATCAGGATGCCTCCCGGTCGTCAGGCACGGGTGTGTCCGCCTCCCACTACGTCATCGGTGGCACGAGGTTTCCCGGCATCGCAAGGAGATCGTGTTAATGTGAGTGTCGCGCTGGGGATTCAGCGCGTTCGGGCGGTTCTCAGCCGTCAGCCGCAGGTCGGTGCGCTGATCGCAACGAAATAGTCACTCCCCGTCTTCATTCGGTTACCCTGGACCGCGTGTCGCAGCGGACATTCGTGCAGCGTGCCGCACCGAATCGCGCAGGCGACGCAGCAAGTCCTCACTCTTAACGCTTGACGTTATTAACGCAATGCGTTACTATTTTCTGTGATCAAGAGCTTCCGGGACCGCGACACGGAACGTCTCTTCCAGCGGCAGACTGTCCGGAAACTTGGGGCGATGGTCCAACGTCTCGCGCTTCGCAGGCTGGTGATCCTCGATGCGGCTGAGCAGATCGCCGACCTTCGAGTGCCGCCGGGCAATCGGCTGGGAGAGCTCCGCGGTCGGCGGAAGGGGCAGTACAGTGTCCGCATCAACGAGCAATGGCGAATCTGTTTTCGCTGGCACGCTGGTGACGCGTACGATGTGAGATCGTGGATTACCACTAGGAAAACCTGATGGCTGCGGCCAAGCTAGCACCGATTCATCCTGGGGAGATCTTGCTTGAGGAGTTCCTCGGGCCGCTGGACATCTCCCAGTATCGGCTCGCCAAGGACATCAGCGTTCCCCCGCGGCGGATCAACGAGATTGTCCATGGCCTGCGCGCGATTTCGGCCGATACGGCACTCCGGCTGTCGCGGTACTTCGGGACGTCGGAGCGATTCTGGCTCAATCTGCAGACGCGGTACGATCTGGAGGTTGAAAAGGATCGACTGGGAAGGCGACTGGAGCGGGAGGTGCTGCCCCGAGCGGGATGACGTGGAGTGGGGTGCTGGTGAGCGGCAAGATTAGTTGTCGGTTGCCAGTTTCCAGTTGTCAGTTCCCAGTTTTCGGCTGTCAGTTCAGATGCCCAATGCGTTACGTCGCGACGCGAAGACCTGAAGGCTGACAGCTGGCGACTGACAACTCTTGCGCAGTCACTCATCGTGTCGTCGTCACGTATCTCGTGTTGCGGATGTCGTGCCCGAACTTCGGCCAGGGACCTGCGAGCCAACCCGACGATGAGGAGTGGAACGCGTAGACTTTTCCGTCAATGGATCCCACGTAGACCGTCCCGTCGACCCACATCGCCGGAGACGATTGCACCGTGTAACCGGTCTTGTAGCTCCATTGAAACGTGCCGTCCGCATTGAGCGCGTACAGCTGGCCTTCGCCAGCCCCGACGTAGACTGTCCCGTCGGTCCCTATCGTCGGAGACGAGCGTGACGAGCCGAAGACACTAGGGCCCGTCGCATAGCTCCACTTGAGCGTTGCATCCGGGTTGATGGCGTAGACCGTCCTGCTTGCGTCTTGCGCGTAGATCGTCCCGTCGGCCCCGATCGCCGCCGAACCGTAGAGCACGCCCACGATGTACGTCCAGCGGAGCGTTCCGTCAGGATGGAGTGCATAGAGCCTACCATCGGCGGAGCCCACGTACACCGTCCCATCTGCCCCAATTGCCGGGGACGAGAAGACTTGGCCACCTGTGGTGTAGCTCCACTGGAGCGCGCCGTCCGGGGTGAAGGCGTACAGTCTACGGTCGCGAGAGCCAACGTAAACCGTCCCGTTCAACCCAATCGCCGGCGAGGACTCGATCACCCCGTCCGTCGTGTAGCTCCACTCGAGCGCCCCCTCCGGGGAAATTGCGTAGAGCGTGGAGTCGCTGGAACCCACGTAGATCGTCCCATCCAGCCCGATCGCTGGCGACGACGCGATCCATCCGCTCGTGGCGTAGCTCCACACGAGCCTCCCGGTGCGGGTGAGCGCGTAGAGCTTCCGGTCGAGCGACCCCACGTAGACCGTGCCATCGACGTCAAGCGCGGGGGACGACATGATTCCGCCGCCGGTCGTGTAGCGCCACTTGACCAGTCCAAGCTGGGTGATGGAGTACAGCGTGCCGTCGAGGGATCCAACGTGAACCTCCCCTTTTAGCCCCAGTGCCGGGGACGAAACTACCGCGCCACCCGTCGTGTAGCTCCACTTGAGCGTTCCTGGGACCGGAGGATTGTACCGCAGCCCGTTGCCGACCCCGTTGTCACTACACGCGAGCAGCATGAGGCAGCCAACGGCTGCGCCAATGGGTTGTATGTCGAGCATCGGGCCTTCCCCCAACACCTGACTCATCGCTGCGAACTGACTACCGACAACTGGCGGCTGATAGCCGTTAGTGATCAGCCGCCACCTACTGCTCCAATACCAGAACCCTCACACTCGACGGACGCGCTGCATCGTGGTAAATCCGGTGCGTCGCCTTCTGGAAATCCTGTTCGTCGGCCTGGTAGATGTTCACGAACGTCTGCGGATTGCGATCCACCAGCGGAAACCACGAATTCTGGATCTGCACCATGATGCGGTGTCCGGGCTCGAACGTGTGCGCCACGTCCGGCAACTCGAAGCGCACTGATGTGACCTCCACCGGTACGAACGGTTCCGGCCGCTCGAAGCTGTTGCGGTAGCGGCCGCGCAGCACCTCGCCACGCACGAGCATCTGGTATCCCGCCATCGGAACGTCTCTGTCGTTCTCCGGATAGTCGCGGAGCGAGTCGGGAAACACATCGATGAGCTTGACGACGTAGTCCGCATCGGTCCCCGTGGTACTCACGAATAGATCCGCCACGATCGGGCCGGTCAACGTTATCGCTTCGGTGAGTACGTCCGTTTCGTATACCATGACATCCGGGCGCCGAGCCGCGAACCGCTGATCGTCAGTCATGTACTCCCGTGTCCGCCGGAGGTGCACGTCCTCCGTGTAGGGAACCGGTCTCATCGGATCGGCCACGTACTCGTCGTAGCTCTCGGCCGAAGTGGGTGGTGAGAACGAGAGCCGCTCGCCCTCGTGCAGGTACAGCTGCACCTCGCTCACGGTGCGAGGAGGCCACGTGTCGAACCGAAGCCACTCGTTCGCGCCGGTGTCGTACAGGGTCGCCTCGGCCAAATCCAACGTCCCCTCGTCCTTCAAGTGGAAATTGAAGAATTGCAGCTCCATCTCCTGGTAGAGACCGGAGGTCGCAGACCCCCAGTGCACGTTCCCGAGTTCTTCACCCTCATCGAACGCCCACTGCCCATGGAACCAGGGACCCATCAGCAAGCGATTTTCTGTGCTGGACGGGTTCTGGGTCTCGATCGCCTCGTACGTGTTGAGCGGTCCCCAGAGGTCCTCCGCATCGAACCAACCTCCGACGACCAGGACCGCCGGCTCGATGTCGGTGAGGTGCGGACGCGGGTCACGAGCCTTCCAGAAGTCGTCGTAATTGGGATGGCTCATGAGCTCGGGCCAGAACGCGATGCTGTCACCGAAGTACTTCGTCACGACGTTCTTGATCGGGCCGAGCTCCAGGAAGAACTCGTAGTTGTCCTGATTGGGCCATTGGAATGGTCGCGGTCCTCGCCGTGTCGGCTCGGGTCTGGGTTGCCCAATAGACGAGTAGAACGAGAAGGCATCTAGCAAGAAGAAGGCACCGTTGTGGTGGAAATCGTCGCCAATGAACCAATTGGTCACTGGCGCCTGCGGTGACACCGCTTTCAACGCCGGGTGGGCATCGGGCAGCGACATCGTCGCGTAGAACCCAGGATAGGAAATACCGAAGACGCCGACTCGGCCATTGTTGTTGGGCACGTTCTTGACCAGCCAGTCGATCGTGTCCCATGTGTCGCTGTTCTCATCGATGTCGTTCGCGCTTCGCTTGTCAGGGTTGTGTGGCCGTACATCCACGAACTCGCCCTCGCTCATGAAACGCCCCCGCACGTCCTGGAATGCCAGGATATACCCCGCCTCAATGAGGTGCGCGCTGAACATGAGACTCGGGGTGGGGTTGTCTTCTCCCCGCGGCTCGATGTTGTATGGCGTGCGCCGCAGCAGGATCGGATAGGTCTGACTCGTGTCCTTCGGCACGTAGAACGAAGTGAACAACCGCACGCCGTCCCGCATGGGGATGTACACCTCCTCCTTGGTCACCCGCTCGCTCGACCACGCTGGACTGCCCCTCGGTGCCGGCGGCATCGTCCGACCGAAGGTCAGCGCATAGCTCTCCCCGCCCTGGCTGAACGTTCCGGCGATCGTCGTGAATGCCGGATCAACTCGACCCTCATACTCGAGCCCGGCGGGTTCGAAGCGGAACACCAGCCGGCCGTCCTCGTAGAGGAGCTCGCTCAGCGGGATGCCGGCCGCGCCTTGGTCCGGACTGTCGAGGGTAGCAGAATACCCTTCGTCCCCCTGCTGGACGTGCAGCGCGATGCGTAACTCCATGGGTCCGACGTCCATGGTGCCAAACCAGTCTCCCGTCACGTCCTGTTGCGCCGCAACAGGAGACGAAGCCAGGAAACAAGAGAGAAGCACCAGAGCGCCGGATATCTTGAGAATCCGATGACCCATGCGATGCATATGCCTGATCCTTCGGTTGAGTCGATTGTTCGTGCCGGCACCCTTTCGGTCTTCGTCGTCGGGCGGGCGTCGTACAGCGGCGTCTGTCGGGCGGCGGAGGCCGGGAGGCCACCGGCGGCAACATCCTCTCGTCAATGTGTCACGGGAACGTGGGGGTGCAACCCTCTAATGCGAGTGTCG
>JAOTWK010000195.1 GCA_029862935.1 Gemmatimonadota bacterium
CGGTATCCCCATCGGCGACACCGAGATCCCGTACATGGTGATCGCGCTGCTCGGGACGGGGATCTTCCTGACCTTCAGGCTGGCCTTCATCCAGCTGCGCAAGCTCGGCCATGGGTTTGCCGTGACGTCCGGCAGGTACGACGACCCGGCGGAGCCGGGGGACGTGTCGCACTTCCAGGCGCTCACCACAGCCCTGTCGGCCACCGTCGGGATCGGGAACATCGCGGGCGTCGCCATTGCGATTCACTGGGGCGGGCCCGGCGCACTGTTCTGGATGTGGATGACAGCCCTCTTGGGCATGGCGACGAAATACTCAGAGGTCACACTCGCCCAGCACTATCGACAAATCGAAAAGCGTGACGTCGACGCGCACAAATGGGAAGGCTCGGTGTCCGGCGGTCCCATGTACTACATCGAGCGGGGCCTAGGACCGGCTTGGAAACCGCTCGCCGTGTTCTTCGCCCTGATGCTCGGCACCACCGCGTTCCTCACGGGCAATGCCATTCAGGCCAACACCGTCGCGGATACCATGAACACAACGTTTGGCATCCCGGTGTGGGCCACCGGCGCTGTCACCGCCACGGTCGTTGGCCTCGTCATCGTCGGTGGCATCACGCGTATCGGCAGAGTCACCAGCATTCTGGCGCCGTTGATGGCCGCTATCTACGTGTCCGGGGCACTCATCATCATCGGACTCAACTACGATCAGGTCGTTCCCACGTTCGCACTGATCTTCCGTGAGGCATTCAACCCGACGGCCGGCGTTGCCGGCACCGGAGCAGGCGTCTTCTTGCTCACCATGGTGTGGGGGGTCAAGCGTGGCCTCTTCAGCAACGAAGCCGGCCAAGGGTCAGCCCCGATAGCACACGCGGCAGCCAAAACCGACGAACCGGTCTCGGAAGGAGTCGTTGCGCTGGTTGAGCCGTTCATCGACACGATCGTGATCTGCACCATGACCGGGCTCGTGATCATCATGACCGGCGTCTGGAACGCCACTGTGCCCACCGAGATCACGCTGAGCGGCGGCGATATCTCCTATGTGGTACCTGCAGAATCCGGACGGTTCGAGCGCGTTCCGACGGACGTTGAAATCCCGATCGACAGCGGCCAATACGTCAGCACCGATCCCAATTCGGCCCGCATTGCCTGGCATGAGGTGCCCGTCGCGCCACTCTACGTGGACGCGGCCCAGACGACCCCGTTTTCGGGAATCGTGTACTCAGGTGCGCGAAACGCTGTGGCCACCGACGGCACGACGCATACGTCACTGTACGCCGCGGCCGTGGAAAGCGGCGCACCCCTCACCATCTTGGCTTTCGAAGTGGGTCTACCCGGGAAGACGGGACAGTACATCGTCATCCTGAGCGTCTTCCTCTTTGCGATCTCGACGGCAATATCCTGGAGCTATTACGGCGACCGCTGCGCGAACTACTTGTTCGGAGCCAAGTGGATTCTCCCGTACAAGTTGGTGTTCGTCGCGATGCACTTTGGCGGCGCCATCGTGTCACTCGCCGTGGCGTGGACGCTGGGTGACGTGTTCCTGGGAATTGTGATCATTCCCAACTTGTTAGCGCTCATTCTCTTGTCGCCCAAGGTGGTCGAGCTGACGAAGAGTTACTTCGCTCGGCGGCCCTGGCTGGAGAACCGCGAGGTGCATCGGAGGCTCAAGGAAGGGAGATAGAGATCGTCGTTGACGGTCAACTGTCAGCTGATGGCTTTGAGGCAGCAGCACGGCAGAAGCGGCAGGGCGGCACGGCGGCAGCTGATGGCTGACAGCTGACAGCTATAGAGAATAATTCGGCGCTTCGCGGGTGATCACGACGTCGTGCGGGTGCGACTCTCTGAGCCCCGCCGATGTCACCTGCACGAACTCGGTATCGCGTCCCAGTTGCCCGATGTCACCGCAGCCGCAGTACCCCATTCCGCTGCGGACGCCTCCGACCATCTGATAAATCACATCCCCCACCGGGCCGCGATAAGGCACACGACCCTCGATGCCCTCGGGCACCAGTTTCTGCGTAGCGATCTCGCCTTCCTGAAAGTACCGGTCCGCCGAGCCATCCTGCATGGCACTGAGCGAGCCCATGCCCCGGATCGTCTTGAACCGTCGGCCCTCGAGCAAGAAGCTCTCACCAGGACTTTCTTCAGTTCCCGCGAGCATGGAACCCAGCATCACGCTGGATGACCCAGCCGCCAACGCCTTCACCGCGTCGCCTGAGTACTTGATCCCACCATCCGCAATGATGGGAACGTCGCCCGCACCACGAAGCGCATCGACAATGGCCGTGACTTGCGGCACGCCGACGCCGGTGACGACGCGCGTCGTGCAAATGGATCCCGGCCCAATCCCCACCTTCACGGCATCCACACCGCGCTCGACCAACGCGCGCGCGCCGGCTTCGGACGCAATGTTCCCGCCAACGATCTGTGCATCGGGAAACGCCTCCCGCAGAGCGCCAATCGCATCCAGCACGCCCGAGGAATGCCCGTGCGCCGAGTCGACGACGATGGCGTCCGCCCCCGCACCGAGCAGTGCTGCGGCGCGTGCCTTCGTATCACCTCCGACCCCAACCGCCGCCGCCACCCGCAACCGTCCATGTTCGTCTTTGTTGGAGTCGGGAAACTGCTGTCGCTTGATGATGTCTTTGACCGTGATGAGTCCCTTGAGAATGCCCTGGTCGTCGACCACGGGCAGCTTCTCGATCCGATGCTCACCGAGGATGGCCTCCGCCTGCTCCAGCGTCGTTCCGATTGGAGCGGTGACGAGATTGTCGTGCGTCATCGCGTCCCGTAACGGACGGTCGAGGTTCCGCTCGAACTGGAGATCCCTGTTGGTGATGATCCCGAGTAATCGGCCGTGCTCGTCCACGATCGGCACGCCCGAGATCCTGAACCGGCCCATGAGCTGCGAGGCTTCACGGATAGGCCGCTCGGGTCCGAGCGTGATCGGATTCAGAATCATCCCGCTCTCAGAGCGCTTCACCCGGTCGACCTCGGCAGCTTGGCGGTCGATCGGCATGTTCTTGTGAATCACGCCGATACCCCCGAACCGCGCGATGGCGATAGCCATGTTGGCTTCGGTCACCGTGTCCATCGCGGCTGACACCACGGGCACATTGAGTGGAATCGCACGCGTGAAGCGCGTGCGCACGTCTACGTCACGGGGATGAATAGTGGCGAAGCGTGGAACGAGTAGCACGTCGTCGAACGTCAGACCGTAACCGGGACGGACCTGCATGACCGCGCGACCCCCTTTAGAACGCAAAGACCCGCCGCGCGAAGTGCGGGCGGGCCTGTGGGTTGTCTCTTTGTGGCAACATGTACAAAGGTACGTGCCGGCCTCCTCGGCGGTCAAGCCGAGCGGATCACTCTTGCTTCGGCCCTCCCTCGCTCCCCTCTTGCGACGTCTCCGCGGCGCCAGCTTCCTCGGGGGATTGACCGTCGCCTGACCGTTGCACCGGGGGCGGCTGCAACTCGTCGGCCACGACACGACTCGCCGCGGCGAGCCCTTCCATGAGCTTGCCAGCAGCATCCATCACCTGCGCGCCCCCTTTGGCAGCCACGTCAGCGAGCCGCACGGTGCCCAATCGGTCCTCGATGTTTTCGGTAATTCGTTGGACCGTCGTAGGCGCTCGCCGGCTGCGATTGTACTTGGATTCGAGAAACTCCAAATAGTCGAGAAGCTGTCGACCCATCTCGTCAGTCATTCCTTCCAGCTTCCCTGCGATCTTTGCCTGCAGGTTCTCGTTCATGATCTCCGCCTCACGGCTGTCTGGGAACAGCCTCAACCAGTGTCAGCACCGGATTCCCGAGATAATGCGATCGCGCCGCTCGCAGCCGCCCCACGATCACGAGCTCCGTGAGCGGGTCGAGACGCTCCATCTGCGCGACCTGCTCCTCGTTGAGCACGACATACACGAACCCCGTCTCCGGCAGCGGTCCACGAGCGAGCATGTACCGTCGCCCTTCGGGAATGTCGCGCCGCACCTCGTCCGCGTTCTGGACCGCGATGAACTGCACAACCCACTGCAACAGCCTGCCCTCGAATTCGGCCGGCCGCGCCCGTACCTCGGCACCACTCACCCCCACCAGCAGTCCGGGTGCGGAGGGACGGAGGTCTTCCTCGCGCACCCATCCTTCAGACTGGACGCGCACCCAATCCCCCGAGCGCGCCAACACACGGATCGCCGACTCGGCGACCAAGGTACCCGCCGAATCGCCGTCCGGACTGCGATACACCGTCGCCGGGCCCACCGTCACCGCTCGGTCGAGGTATCGAGATCCGCTATCTGCCGGCTGCTCCGGCTCGCGTCGAACGGCTGGCGTCCGCGCAACTGCAGTTGGCCCTCCCACAGGAGAAAGCGACTGCCCGAACATCCAGCCCGTGCGCCGTACCTGAACCCACCCCGGACGACGCCGCACCTCCTCGAGCAACGTGCCCGACGACAGCTTGGCGCGGATCGGCCCGTTTGGTTCTGCCCGCAGGTTTTCGCCGTCGCGGGCCGTGATGATCAGGTCGTACCCCTCACGCGCGGTCGAGTCGAGCGAGCGTCCCCACACCCACCCTTCCAACGTCACCTGCACCCACCGATCGGCGACCGAATCCCCTGACAGTTGGACACCAGCGTTGACCGTGGCCAGGAGCGCCGCGCGCCCCGTGGGCTCACGTCGGAAGTTTTCGGTCCGTATCACCCGATACGTGTTCTGGGCCTGGAGAGTTTCTCCCCAAGCCCCCACGGCGATCCATGTCGCGAGGAAGGCTGGTAGGGCTCGTAGCACGTGACTAGATTGCCTCATCTTTGCTCTTCGGAATTAGTAGGAGCACCCTCTGCCCATGTCAAACTTAGCGCATCGCAGCCTGCAGCTGCTCGTGGGTGTCGCGATCGTCCTTGGTACGGCCACCGCGGCGATGGCACAGGTCGGGCACCCGCCCGGTTCATCGCCCTACCGCGAGCTCCGTGCCAAGTACATGCTCTCTGCAGTGGGCGGATATTCGTCGGGCTCGGGCGGCAAAGTCGAGGTCGGACCAGCCGCCGGGAACCTGTTCGGCGCCCGATTGGACGTGCATCTCGCTGGCCCCGGCGTCGTGCAACTCGGACTCAGCCGAGCGTCGCTGGACCGCACGCTGATCGATGCTGGCGCGGACTCAGCGAATCGCGTCGTCGGGATGGAGAAGCAATCGGCCGTGCTCGCCGATATCGGGCTCTATCTCGTGTTCACGGGAGAAAAGACCTGGCACGGCATCGCGCCGTACTTCGGTGCCTCGATCGGCCTCGCTTTGGGGGGAGCGGTTCCCGCCGATTCGCTGAGCGGATTCACGTTCGGTACCAAGTTCCTCGTCGGACCTCAACTGGGGTTCCGGTGGCATCCATCCCAGCGTCTCTTCTTCCGCGTGGAAGGACGGGATCTCATCTGGAAGCTTTCGTATCCAGAAGCGTTCTTCCAAGGCGATGATCCCGTACTCGACCCCGCGTTCAACAAGCCGTCACAATGGACGCACAACCCCATGCTCCTGGTCTCGGTGGGGTTTGCGATCCCCCGGTAGCACTTGGACTTTTTGGTCGAGGGGTTGCAGCGTGGCATAGAGCTCATCCTGAGCGGCGATCCGGATGTCGTCGACATCACCGCGCTCTCGATCCGCATTGCCGCGCTCTCCACGCTCCTCGCTTGTGTGATCGGCGTCCCAGCGGGGTTCGTAGTCGGCACCACACGGTTCTGGGGCAGGCGCGCCGCAATCACGGCTCTCAATACCGCTCTCGCGTTTCCGACTGTCGTGATCGGCGTAGTGATCTGGGGTCTCCTTGCGCGCCAGGGACCGTTCGGGGGAACGGGGCTGCTTTATACGTGGTGGGCCATCGTCATCGCGGAGGTCATTCTCGCAGCGCCAATTGCAGCAGCGCTCACGGCGGCGGCTGTTCAAGGTATCGATCCCCGCGTTCGCCGTACCGCGTTGACGTTGGGTGCCAGCCCCCTTCGAGCTCATTTGGCCGTGGCACGTGCCGCTCGCTTCGCCCTCCTCACTGCTGTTATCGTGGCATTCGGGCGCGTACTCGCCGAGGTCGGGGCGGCGATGATCGTCGGCGGGAACATTCGTCACTACACGCGAACGCTCACCACTGCCGTGGCCCTGGCAACGTCGCAAGGCGACTTCGCGCTTGCGGCTGCCCTCGGTCTCATTCTGCTGGCGTTGGCACTCACCGTAAACGTCCTGCTCCAACTGTTTCAAGGTCGTGGCGATGCTTAAGGCCGCGCACCTCACACACATGTACGGCCGGCGTACGGTGCTCGACATTGCTGACTTCGAGCTGCCCGCGGGATCGGTCACTGCCGTTGTCGGCCCCAATGGATCGGGCAAGAGCACGTTGCTCCGCATCCTCGGACTCGTCGAGCGTCCGCGAACGGGCGACGTGACCCTGGAAGATCGGCCGATCGTCAGCGCGGCAGACTCCCGCTGGGCTCGACGCCGTGTCACGCTGGTGGAGCAGAGTCCCTACCTCTTCCGCGGGACCGTGCAACAGAACGTACGGTATGCGCTTTCACTCCACGGAATTCGCGGCGCGGAAGCGCAGAGGCGGACGACGGAGGCGCTGGAGCGACTCCACTTGGGCGCTTTCGCCGACCGCGCCGCCAGTGAGCTCAGTGCCGGCGAGATCCAGCGGGTCGCCGTGGCACGGGCAATCGCCCTG
>JAOTWK010000196.1 GCA_029862935.1 Gemmatimonadota bacterium
ATGGCGTCGACTGGTCCGGTTAGCTCTTGACGCTCCCGGACGCCTCGTCCCACCGAACGGGGGCTTGGCGGAAGAACGACTCGTTGGCCATGTGACAGGCGATCGCCGCGTGGTTCCCGAACACGGCGTCCTGTACCACCGGTTTGCGTGTCTTCACGGCGTCAAAGAACCCCCACATGTGCGCCGTGTCGTCGTCCCAGTGCGGTCCATGATAGGTGGTCACGCCGTCGACCGGCTCCTTGCCCGGTTCGGGATCGTGTGCGGCGTGCCACTGCTCGAAGTACTCCTCGCGCATCTGGCTCGGAAATCCGTAGGCGTAGTAACTGGGCGAGGTGTCCTCTCCGACCTGCGGCGAATGCGCGAGCGTGCGGCCGGTCGCTTCCAGGATGCCTTTCGGTCCCATGAAGCGGGCGACTTCCGGCGTTTGCGTGCCGAGGCCGAGCCGCACGAACACGGGCACGCCGTGATAGTCGAACAGCACCGCGTGCAGGTCGGGCATGTTGCGGCCGTCCTTCCAGCGGACGATGCCGCCGAGCGACTGCGCCGACCGTGGTGGCTCGTTCCACCCCAGCGTGTAGAGCATGCCGGAGATGAGGTGCACCATCAGGTCGCCGGCGACGCCCGTCCCGTATTCCTTCCAGCATCGCCAACGCGCAAAGTGGAGCGGATTGAAGGGGATCTTGGGAGCGGAGCCCAGCCAGGCATTCCAGTCCAATGTCTGCGGTGACAGATCGAACGGTGGTGGATACTGCCACGCTCCCGTGGGCGTATTGCGACCGAGCGACAGCTCGACCATCGACACGTCGCCAATGACGCCGTCGCGGTACAACCGATTGGCCGCGGCACACAGTGCGGAACTGACGCGCTGCGAACCGACCTGTACGATCCGATTGTACCGTCGTGCGGCGGCGACCATCTGCATCCCGTCGGACACGGTATGCGACATCGGCTTTTCGCAATACACGTCCTTGCCTGCGCGCACCGCATCCACGACGATCTGACGGTGCTGATGGTCGGGCGTCGCCACGATGACGCAATCGATGTCCGAGCGGTCAAGGAGGTCCTGATAGCGACGTGTCGTCGGAAGGTTGGAATTTCCCGCGATCTCTTTGGCGAGCGTGTGTCTGCCGTCGTACAGATCTGCCGCGGCGACGCATTCGTGTCCGAGTGCCAGTGCGGTGGCGAGCAGACCGGACCCCTGCATGCCGACGCCGACGATGCCGAACCGGACGCGGTCACTTGCTTGCACCCGAAGCGTGGACGCCTCGGCGGACTGCGGACTGAGTAGCACCGACTCGGCGGCGAGGAGTCCTCCTGCGGCGGCGACACCGGTGTGCAGGAAATCGCGGCGGGAAAGTGGGTTTCTCATGGCAGCATCTCGCTCTTGGGTGATGATCAGTTTCTGGTGCCTTCGAGACACGCGATGTTGGACCACGCACCCTCTATCTTGTTACGCGGTCGCAGCTTCCGCCAGTCGGGACCGCGGAATGCGATCGGATTGCCTTGAGCGGTAGGCGAGGGGTGGTGGCGCTGGGAGCCGGCCGACATAGCTTCGTACATACGTGGTCACCGAGGCGGCCGGTCATGCGCCCGCACCTGGATCGCACCGAGTTCGGCTGGATCGAAATTGACGGCCAGCGCTACGAGCATGACGTGTTCGTGCGGCGCGACGGTACAGTCGAGAAGCGCAAGAAGAAGCTCTCCAAGCGCGTCTACGGCACGTCCCACACGATTTCGCTCGACGAAGCCAAACACGTCCACGAGAAGGGCACGAGCACGCTGATCCTCGGTTCGGGGCAGCATGGCTGCGTGCACCTGTCCGAAGAGGCCGCTGAGTATTTCAAGCAGCACGATGTGAACGTGCGACTGCTGCCGACCCCCGATGCCATTGCTGCGTGGAATGATGCGCCGATGAAGAGTATTGGCCTGTTTCATGTGACCTGCTGATGCACTGCCATTCCACGGAACGATCCCCGAGCCATCGCGTCGGGTGGCATGGTAGCAGATGAGACCTGTTCTCATGGTTCCGCCCCGAGAGCACCGACGACGCCGCTGGTGGCAACGTCCGCCGTGGTGGAGCGTTCCGTTAGCGCTCTTGGTCATCGTCCTCGGTCTCCTTGTCGTGTTTGCTCGGTGACTCAAAGCGCGGGACCAACTGCTATTGGTGACGGTCGGTGCACTGGGTCATGCTTCTGACAAATCCTCATAGTGGCACGCCACGGCCGGTGAGGCGGTTGTCTTCGTCGCGTGTACGGTCCGAGAGCGTTGCTGTGGTATGCGCCCTACAGAGCGACCGGTCGGCGACAGGGACTAACCCGAAGCCCGGTGCGGTTGGGCTGCACGTGTTGCCTATCAGAAGATTCTGCAAGCTCGTTCCCAACCTGCGACCGATGTGATCGGGCTGCCCAACTCCAGTGAAGCCTTTGATTGACAAGTGCTTGAGCGGCTGCGGATGGATTGCTAATCAGGAGTTTTTTGTTCCCGTTTTTGGCATGGCTCCTGCGGAGACCCATGGTGGGACTATCTGGACCATCCATGACCCATCTGAGCTCTGCAACAGCACCGCATTACCAGTCCCGAGCACGGGACGGAGTGCTCGAGATCCGTGGCGACCTCGAAGAGCGCTACCAGGACGTCTTCACTCCCGATGCCAAAGCTGCGTTAGCCGCGCTCGCCCGATTCGACGCCGACCGGAGAGCGATCATGGTGACGCGGATCCGACGCAGGGCCGAGAGGGCGGAGAACAAGCAGCGAATCGGATTTCTCGATCCGGACGTGCTGATTCCGCGGACCCGCATCACGGTCCGCGATGCTCGGGAAGGCCGGTTTGTCGGCAGCCGCATCCCGAGCGACTTGCAGCGACAGTGGATTCAGGGAACCGGGCCAGGGGCGAGGCCGAACACCCCCGTTGAAAAGAGCCTCCGCAACGTGGCCTATGCGCTGTTGTCGGGAGCGGACGGCTGGATGTTCGACGGCGAGGATGCGTTGGGCCAGGTGTCGGCGATGGCGCTTGACAATCAGCGCAACCTGAAGCTCGCCATCGACAACAGTCCCGTGTTTCTCCACGCAGCCGAACAGGTGGCTGCCGAGATGAACGCGTGGGCGCGGGACTTCTTTGGACACCCAATCATCGAGGACTGGAGGAAACAACTCGAGTTCACGACCAAGATTTTCCGCGCCCGGGGGCTTCACCTCGACGACAGGGCGGTGCGCCTTGCTGACGGGGCGGGACTCTCAGCCTCGATCGTCGACACCACCCTTTATGTGGCGAACAACCACCATGCACTCCGGCGCCACGGCGCATCGGTGGTGCTGTATCTGCCCAAGATCCAGACGGCGGAAGAAGCAGCACTGTGGAACGACATCCTCGTTGCCCTCGAGGTGCACCTGGGTCTCGCAGTGGGAACGATCAAGGTCTACGTCCTTGTCGAGCAGCTCGAAGCCAGCTTCCAGTTGATGGAGATTCGGGCCGCTCTCGGGCAGCACTTCGTCGGCTACAACACCGGCCGCTGGGACTACATCAACAGCGTTTCCGACGCGATGGCATGGGATCCCGCGTTCCGCAATCCGAACATCGACGCCATCACGATGACGTACGGGTACATGCGGAATTACGAGGATCGCGTGCGGCGCGCAGTAAACACGCCGGACGAGAACGGCCAGTGTGCACTCTGGCAGGGCGGGATGGAGGCGAATATCCCGGTCGGGTCCGACGATGGCGTCGCAGAAGCCATGCGCAGAGCTGTTGCGGGAGGGGCTCGGGAGCAGCGTGAAGGTGCGAGCGGCAAATGGGTTGCCCACTGGAAGATGGTTCACATCATCCGGCCCGTGTGGGAGACGGTCGGAGAGGACAACCAACTGGGGCGCAGCTTCCCGCCGCTTACCTACACCGAGGAGGACGCAGCCGGACTGACGCTGATCGAGCCGGCGCCGCGGACCGTGCGGGGAGCACGAGATCTCTTGAGTGTCGCTTTGCAGTACGGGAACGCGTTCGGGCAGGGGTTCCAGGCTGCCGCACTCAAACCTGCTGATTTCTTTGGCAACGATGATGTCCTGTACCTGATGGAGGACATGGCGACCGGGGAGATCCGTTTGAGCATCCTCTGGGAGTGGCTTCACAAAGGCGCGCCACTGACTGACGGCGACAGTGAAACGGGGGCGCAAGCCGGCGCCGAACTCACACAGGCGTTGTTCCGACGGCTTCTCGATGAGGAGTACGAAAAGCTCCGCCGAGCCGGCAACCGAGATGTCCATGACATCTCGAAGGACACGACACTGCCGATCGCGCGCGCGATCGTCTCAGCGTATGTCGCTGAGGTGGTCAAACCACCGTGGTACATCGACCTCCTCAACATCAACCTGGACAACGACGATCTCGTTGAGGCGAAACGGCGCATTTGTCTGTTCCTTGACGCCTTTCGCCGGGACGGCACACGGATCACCGAGAACCTGGACTTCTAGCACTGTGGCTCATGGTCGCAATAACGCGAGGAGCGCAACGATGACCCCCTTTGAGACCCAAGTCACCAAGGCCGAGACGTGGTGCGCGGACCGTCGGTTTTCCGGGATCATCCGGCTCTACTCACCGCGTGAAGTTGCCGAGCAACAGGGAACGATCCCGCGAGACTACACGATCGCCAGGCAAGCAGCGGAAGATTTCTATGACCGACTGCGCGAGAAGTTCGCCGAGCGGAGTTCAATCACGACGTTCGGGCCATACTCGCCAGGCCAGGCGGTCACCATGAGACGACTCGGCATCGAGGGCATCTACCTGGGTGGTTGGGCGACATCTGCGAAGGGGTCCATCACCGAAGATCCGGGGGCGGACTTGGCCAGTTACCCGTTGAGCCAGGTTCCCGACGAGGCCGCGCCGATTGTGCGGGCCCTGCTTGCTGCCGATCGCAACCAGCATTTCGCGCGCACGCGGATGACTGAGGAGCAACGAAATGCGGCGCCCCAGGTGGACTACCGGCCCTTCATTATCGCAGACGCGGACACCGGGCACGGCGGGGACGCTCACGTGCGAAACCTCATCCGTCGGTTCGTCGAGGTAGGAGTAGCGGGCTACCACATCGAGGACCAAAAGCCCGGAGTGAAGAAGTGCGGGCACCAAGGGGGCAAGGTGCTTGTGGCCCAGCACGAGCAGATCAAGCGGCTGAACGCGGCTCGGTTCCAGCTCGACGTGATGCGTGTTCCTGGCAT
Source organism: Gemmatimonadota bacterium (assembly GCA_029862935.1). The sequence goes on from JAOTWK010000196.1 coordinate 5,203, forward strand.
CATCGTCGCCCGAACGGACGCTGAGTCTGCCACCTTCATTGAAGATCGCAGCGATGAACGCGATCAGCCGTTCATTCTCGGTGCGACAAACGTCGAGTTGCCGAGCTACAAGGCAGGGTACTTGGCGATCTTGCGGACCCTGTTTGCCTTGGGGATGGAAGGAATCCGTGGACACCTCCTCTTCGAAGTGTCCGTGGACGAGTACAGCGTGGCGGATGCATGGCTCGAGCGGACTGGGATCAGAGCCATGCTGGTCGACAGCGTCGACGCCTATCGGAAGAATGGGTCTGGCAACGTTGACGCGAGGCTGGGCGCCATCGTGAACAGATTCCTGGATCTGTGGCGGGCGGAGGCTGGGCTGAAGACGTATGGTCAAGCCGTTGCAGACGTGATGGAGTTCCGATCGAGCGAGGGCGAGCAGTTTGCCATGGGGGTCGACGAGTGGACGGCGTTTGCACGATCCGCTTCGTTCTACGCTGCCCGCGAGAAGGCGAAGTCCCTTGGCATCCACGTGATTTGGGACTGCGAGCTGTCCAAGACTCCGGAGGGATACTACCAGATCCGAAATGGCATCGACTATGCCATCGCCAAGTCGCGCGCTGTCGCCCCGTTCGCCGACATTCTCTGGATGGAGACGAAGACGGCGAATCTCGACGATGCAAAGAAGTTTGCGGATGCCATCCACGCCCAGTTTCCCGACAAGATGTTGGCGTACAATCTGTCACCGTCATTCAACTGGGATACGACCGGCATGTCCGACGAGGAGATGAGGCGTTTCCCACAAGAGCTCGGGAGGATGGGGTATGTCTTCAACTTCATCACGTACGGTGGGCATCAGGTCGACGGCCTGGCAGCCGAGGAGTTTGCCACCGCGCTGAAGCAGGATGGCATGCTGGCCCTGGCGCGTTTGCAGCGGAAGTTCCGGCTGCTCGAGTCCCCCTACCGGACCCCTCAGTCACTAGTGGGTGGACCACGGCTCGACGCGGCGCTCATGGCGTCGTCCGGACGGACGGCGACCACGAAGGCGATGGGAAAGGGCTCGACGCAGTTCCAGCATCTGGTTCAGACCGAGGTGCCACCCAAGCTGCTGGGGGAATGGCTCGAGTTGTGGACACAGCACACCAGGACGCCTGGGTCGCTCAAGGTCGCTTTACGGCCGCACCGGGCTGGCTCGGAGCTTCTAGAACTGAGCGTGATGAACGGGTCGAAGACGACACTCGCCAACGTCGTGTTTGCTGACATTCAGGACCGGCGTGGGCGGAACATCCTCTCTGTTCGCGACCAGAACACGTTCGATCCGACGCTTCGACAGAAGCGGCTGATGTCGCTGATACACCTCTTTCTGATCCATCGCTACAAGTCGGTTTCGGTGCACTACGTCAGTCCGACCGAGGACAACCAGTATCAGACCGAGCGAATGAAGGCCCACGGCATCTATGCTGATGTGAAGACCGAAGTCGGAGACATCATCGTCG
>JAOTWK010000197.1 GCA_029862935.1 Gemmatimonadota bacterium
ACGAGATCGCAACACGAGCCCAGGCCGGTTTCGTTCGAGCTCAGCCAGGGCAATGCGACCATTCGCAGCTTCCGTAACGTCCCACCCCTCCGCCTCCAGCATGCGACGCACGAGAAGTCGAGTCGTCTCGTCATCCTCCACCACCAGCACGGGCCGACTGCCATCGCCGCCAATGAACCGCGTGAGCACCGACACCAGGCGTTCGCGATCGATGGGCTTGGTGAGATATTCGGAGGCACCAAGGGCAAAGCCGAGACGCGTATCATCCAGAATGGACACCATCACCACCGGGATCTCCGCTAGCGATTCGTCCTCCTTGAGTGCGCCCAAGACCGTCCACCCGTCCATCTCCGGCATCAATACATCGAGCGTGATGACGTCTGGACGCAGCTCACGAGCCTTTGCCAACCCTTCACGGCCGCCAACGGCTTCCTCGACCAAGAAGCCATGTTTCGTGAGGAGCCGGCTCGTCAGATTTCTGGCGGTGGGGTCGTCATCGATCACGAGCACCGTACCGACAGCTGTGACCGGTGCGATGTCCCCGTCCACCTCGACTCCGACCGGTCCGGACCCTCGACGACGAGCGGCTACCTGCGCTGGCAGCGAAACCGTGAACGTGGACCCAGAACCCGCCTCACTGGTCACCTGCACGTCCCCGCCCATCATCCGGCAGAACTTCCGCGTGATGTCTAAACCGAGACCCGTTCCACCGTACTTGGACGCGGTGCTGATCTCCGCCTGAGAAAAGGCCTCGAACAAACCTTCAAGCTGTTGCGGAGTCATGCCGATCCCAGTGTCGCGTATCTGGAGTGTCACGGCATCGCCGTTGGGCTCGCTGTCACGACGGGCGGCCAGCGTGATGGTTCCGCCCTCGGTGAACTTGCAGGCATTAGACAGGAGGTTGAGCAGGATCTGCCGTATCCGGGTGACATCGGCGTGCATGGTGCCCAGTCGATCGTCGTACTCGCACACCAACCGATTGGCGTTCTTTCTAACCAGTGGCGAAATCGTGGTCGCGACGTCCTCGATCAACGTGGCAAGGTCGAACGTCTCGAGGTGGAGCTCCATCTTTCCAGCTTCGATCTTGGAGAGGTCGAGCACATCGTTGATCAAGCTCAAGAGGTGCTTGCCCGCCGCGTGAATCTTGTCCAGGTCGGGTACGAACTGCTGCTGCCCTGCGTCCGTGGCGTCCTCCTGCAGCATTTCACTGTAGCCGATGATGGCGTTCAGCGGCGTGCGCAGCTCATGACTCATGCTGGCCAGGAATTGGCTCTTTGCCTGGTTCGCATTCTCGGCCGCCTGCCGCGCCGACAGCAACTCTGTGATGTCGTGGTACAACCCCATCATGCCGACTCGCTGGCCATCGACGATCACCGGAACGGCCAACACTTCGACGTCCACGAGACTACCGTCTTTCCGGCGGCGGCGGCCGATGCCCTTCACCGTATCCCCGCTGGCCTGCTCGGTGTATGAAACGGCTTCCGCACGGGTTGCCTCGTCTGTGATGAGGTCATCGAGGTTCTTGCCAACGACCTCATCCTCCGTAAACCCATAGAGTGCTTCGAACGCCGGATTGCACCCGACAACGTTGTGGTCGACGTCCAACGTGACGATTGCCACAGGACTGTTGCGAACAAGCTCGGCGAAATACTGCTTCTGTCGTCGCGCGTCCGTAAAGAGGCGCGCATTTTCGATAGCCACGGCGGCCTGCGGCGCGAACATACGAGCAAGGCGGACGTCGGCCTCTTGAAACTTCCGCCTCTCCTCGGCGTGCCAGAAGTCCATCGCCCCGACGAGCCGTCCACCGATCAAGAGTGGCAGCACGACGGCCGCCCGCGCCGCCACCTTGGCGTATTGATCCGATCGTCCTGCCCACGCTTGGTAGTCGTCGATGATCAGCGGCTCGTGGGTCTCCGCGACGCGTCCCATGGCTCCTTCTCCCACGCGAATGCGCGTCCCCACTGACACCTGGCCCGTGTTGTTGTTCGCAACGACCGTGAGCTCGCGGCGAGTCTGGTCATAGATGGCAAGCTCACCGCCGCTCACACCCAAGAGATGGACGGCGCGGTCGAGCACGGCCTGGAGCAGTTTCCCGAGCTCCAGCTCGCCCGACAGATCCCGCAGCGTCTCGAGCAGCGCTTCTTGCTCGTCTGCACGCCGACGCTCGGCTGCCAGAAGACGCGCCCGAGCGATGGCGATACTGGCTTGATTCGCTGCAGCCGTGAGGATTTCGAGATCGGCTTTCCCAAAGGCCTCCGGTCGGTCGCTTTCGACCACGAGCACACCGAGTGGCTGCCCGTCGATCAGGAGCGGGACGTCGACCTCGCAGCCCGTGCTGAGGCCGGGAATGTACTCCGGCTCTTTCGTGACATCCGGCGTGTAATGGAGGCATCCGTCCGCAATCGCACGGGCACTCAGCCCCTGGCCTGCTGGCACCCGCCACCCTTCAGGGATGTCGTCCCACCCGACACTCGCCTTCATGATCCGCTCCCCGGTCGATTCGTCCAGCAGGAACAGACCGACGAAGTCGTACCCGAGCGACTCGTCACGAAGTCCATGCACGACGCTCCGGCACACGGCATCCTCATCGAGCGCAGCAGAAATCTCGGCCGTCAGCCTGAGCAGCGCTGTCTGCCGTTTGGCAAGCCCCGCCTGAGGATCGTGTCGATCTACGGGTTGTGAATCCGTCGTGCCCCCCAATGCGCAGAACTGTTTGACCAGGGTATCGATCCGTTTGAACCCGACGGTGGTAGTCGGCAAACCAAAGAATAGAGGGTTCGAACCGCTGCCGCTAGGAGTCCATACTGCGCGCACGGAACGCAAACGGGCCGCTCTTTCGAGCGACCCGCTAGCCGTAGCGACTCTGTGCTACTGAAGGGGGAGAGTGAGCCGCTTCGGTTTACGCTCCAATCCCGAGCGCCGGCTGCGCACCCCTCAGGGTGTGGGTCGCCGGTTCTTTGACGTTCCAGCGGTACCCGAGCCAGATCAATGTCAGCCCGACAAATTCCATCACGTACAACACTTCCGTAAAGCCCATGCGTGTCGCCGCCCCTCCAATGCCCGGCAGCAACGCCCCGACCGCGATCAGCACGTTGCCGACGAACCGATTGTAGGTGTCCCTGCGCTTGCGGAATCTCATGGCTGACACCACTGCACCTCCAATGAGGAATAGCGCCGCATACGTATTCACCAGCGGACTGAACAGCCGCACCCACGACCAATCCATGACGCTCCCAGTGAGCCGATGGGTCTCTACTGCAGCGTGGTCGATGGGAGTCAGCAACACGCACACCGCCGCGACCGTCACCCACGCTATGAGAACCGTGGCCAGCGCCCACCACCCGAAGTAGGGTTTGCGGTACCGACGGTAGAGCCAGCCGCAGACGAGCGCCAACCCCAAGGTGATCGCCACCTGAAAGAACGCGGCGGCCAGCTCCGACCGCAGGGCCTCAGGGATCGTTAGATCCATGGGCGAAAGCAAGGATGACGGGACCGAGAGCGGAAGGCCCTGTTCGGAGTCATCAGATCGCCAGCAGGCACGCCAATGTCACCGCATTGGCTGCGACGAGTGACCATCCGACTCGTTTGAGATGTCGCGTGTGAATCGACCAACTGCCGAGGACGAGTGTGAACACCCCTGGAGGAACCAAGGCCAGCACGGCCAACCAGGGCGTCCACCGGAGCGCAGCCGCTCCCACAGTCATCGCAAGTGCCAGGACTGCCAGGCCCATCGTGAGCCACGTCGCCGCCTCCGCGCGCTCCGTCTTCTTGTGTCGCGCCTTGAGGGCATGCACCGCAACCGTCCCCAAGCTCAGGCTGGCAAACCACACCCACGCGGCGGTCCATCCGAAGCTCCAGTCACGGCCGGAGGACACGCTCAGGGGAATCACCGTCGCGGCAAACGCGCCAACGACCACCAACTCGGCGGCAATCGTCTTGAGTTGATCCCTGACAATCCACGGCCCAAGCGTGACCACGCATGCGGCCGGAACCAGCGTTGCCAGGCGGGCCTGCTGCGTGCCCATCACGAGTCCTATGAGGCCGGCCGCGGCCACGCCGGCGAGCAGCCATCCGAGCTGTCGCTCAGCCGTGCGGCCAAGCGCCGCGCGCCGTCGTGCGCCCCTGGTACCCGTCGCCACGGCAAGCGGCTCATGCGCGAGGAAGCCCATGCTGGCGGCCAGCGCAAAGGCCACTGTAGCGGCTCTTGGCGGTGCACAGAGGAGCCCAGTGAGCAGCGGAAAGGCCAACTCCGCGTACGCACCGTGCTCGCGAGGAAACAACAGTCGGGCTGAAGTCATTCGCTGGGATGAAAGACACCTGCGCCCCCAGACCCGATGCTGGCAGGTTGGGGGCGCCTCAGGTTGTCAGGAGACTCCTATGCCTTTACTTACCGTCTTGCGAAAATCGTCGTCGTGCCGTCCGCCGTGAACGCCAGCACATCGTAGCGCTCTGGTGTCCGCCCTGGCGATTCCATGCCGGGCGACCCGATCGGCATCCCGGGAACGCTGATCCCGATGACATCCGGCCGATCCTCGAGCAACTTCTGAACGACGTCAGCCGGAACATGCCCCTCGACGATGTATCCATCGACGACGGCCGTATGGCATCCCTCCAGCTCCCGTGGCACACCGTAACGTTGTTTGACCGGAACGAGACTTTCGACGTCTCGCGTTTCCACCAAGAACTCATTCTCTTGCAGGTGCACGACCCACTTATTGCAGCACCCTCAGGTGGGGGTCTTGTAAACCGTCACGACCGGCTGCTGCGCTGGTACCGAGGTGCGGACCGCCGCCGTGGTCGCCACCGCGCCAAACAGCACGGCACCGCCTCCGATTAGCGCCTTCATTGAAATGCGTGTCATGCTTCCCACTCCTATCGGATATCATTCAACGGGCATTCCCGATACGTATACTCCTATAAAGGATAGAGGGTTCCCGGGCCCGATGCCAGGCGCAATAGTCGGCGCTACGACTCGACTTGGATCAGTTCCCTGAACCTCGGATGATCCCTGAGCGACGAGAAATCGGGGTCGTTCTCGATCCACTTCTTGTTGCCGAACCCACCTTGTAGCGCCTTCTCCAGTGCGTCAAGCGCCTCGGCGGCCATTCCCAGAATGGCGTACACGCAGCCCACGGCATAGACCACGACCGGGTCCTCGGGATCGATGGCGCGCGCCCGCTCTACCCACTCGATTGCCTCGGACTGACGACGGAGTCGTGCGAGGCAGCCCCCACCCAACGTGAGTGCCCGCGCATCGCCGGGTGTCGACTCGAGATGCGTCTCGATCACCCGCAGCGCGCGGGCATAGGCACGTCTCGCCTCCTCGTCACGCCCCAGCCCGGCGTACGACAGGGCAGCGAGCAGGCACGCCTGGTAGTCCTCGTGCACGGCGCAGGCCTTCTCGAACAGTTCGACGGCAGACTCGAGCTTCCCTTGCTGAAAACACGTGCGAGCGTAGAAGTAGTACGCTTCGAACAGCGTGGGATTGAGCTCGATCGCTCGTTCGAACTCCTGCTCGGCCTCTGCATAGTCCTTTCGCAGCGCAACTGCGAGGCCCCGGGCAGCGTGCGTTTCCGCCAGATGGGGGCCCAGCTCCAGAGCCTTCCGACTGGCCGCGTCGGCCTTTTCGAGGTTCGCTTCACTCCCATCGAAGTACATGTAGAGGAACGAGCAGCAGTCTGCAACGCCAGCATGTGCGAGGGCATACGAGGGATCGAGCGCAATCGCAGCCTCAAACATCTGCTCTGCTTGACGCATGCTCGCCTTCTGGAATCGATGCAGGAAGAACCGGCCGCGCAGATAGGCCTCGTAGGCTTGCACGTCCTCCGTCGGAGGCTTGGACAATTCGCGCTCTTCCTCCTCGCTCAGGATCACCTGCAGCGCGTCTGCGATCTTTCGTGCGATTTCGTCCTGGATCGCGAACACGTCTTCTGCCTCGCGGTCGTACCGCTCCGACCATAGGTGGTATCCGTCAGCGACGTTCACGAGCTGCGCAGTAATTCGCAGTCGTTGCCCAGCTTTCCGCACGCTTCCTTCCAACACGGTTGCGACCCCGAGCTCGTCACCGATGGTTCGCACGTCCCGATTCTTCCCCTTGTACGCGAACGCCGACGTTCGCGACGCTACGCGCAGTGCTTGAACCTTCGACAAGGCGTTGGTGATTTCCTCTGCAATGCCGTCGCTGAAGTACTCGTTCTCAGGTTCGGCGCTCATGTTCGCAAAGGGCAGCACCGCAATCGATTCGCTCGGCGGCTGGGCGTCTTTGGACGAGAGGTCACTGTCTGGCCGGCCCTTCTGTGCGCCCTGCACAGTCAACGCCTGCGACATCTCAGCGGTCGTAGCGAATCGCGCGTCTGCTTCGCGAGCGAGCGCCCGACGGATCACCTGTTCCAACGTCTGCGAAATGGGCCCCTTGATTCGGCCGAAGCTCGGCGTGGGACGCATGGCCTTCTGAGCGAAGATTGCGCGAGGATCCCGTCCCGTGAACGGGGGTTCACCTGCGATCATCTCGTACAGTACGCATCCGAGGGCGTACACATCGGTGCGTTGGTCGGTTTCGCCGTTGCCCTCGGCTTGCTCCGGACTCATGTAAATGGGTGTGCCCACAACGATGCCGGGTGAC
>JAOTWK010000198.1 GCA_029862935.1 Gemmatimonadota bacterium
CGGGAGATGCGATCTCTGAGGACATGGTTGAGGCCTCCGGGGTAGCGGTGACCGGACCACTTTGCGACTACTCGCTCCAGTGACAGCCGGGCGAGGTTCCAGATCGATGACGGGTGCGCCTGCCCCATGCTCGTATTGCGGACTCTCGTGAGCATCAGCAACGCAGCGGAGTGAAGACTGCCATGCATGTCAAACACCACATTCGGGGCTTCTTGAGGGCGAGAGGGATTGACGTCGTTCGACACAACACGAAAAGACTGCTGAAGACCTATGGGATCGAGACGGTGCTCGATGTCGGCGCGAATGTCGGACAATATGGCCAACAACTTAGGAGCATTGGATATCACGGGAGAATTGTGTCTTTCGAGCCACTGAAAGGTGCATATGCGAAGCTACGCGAGGTGACGCGCGGCGATCGCTCATGGGAAACATTGAACTATGCCCTCGGTGACACAGAGGGCACCGCTGTCATCAACATTGCGGCCAACTCCTACAGTAGCTCCATCCTCGACATGTTGCCGTCCCATGTGGAAGCAGCGGGAGAGTCGTACTATGTTGGCAAGGAAGAGATCACAATCAAGACGCTCGATACGGTGTTTCCGTCCGTCTGTCCAACACGTAGCCATGTTCTTCTTAAGCTCGACACTCAGGGCTTCGAGAAGAAGGTTCTCCTAGGCGCTGCACAGTCTTTGGGTATCATCGACACTATTCAGCTGGAAATGTCATTGGTGCCACTGTATCGAGGTGAGGCCTTGTTTGATGAGCTCTACCACATCCTGCGTGACGCGGAGTACACCCTCGTTGGGGTAGAGCAGGGGTTTTCAGACAAGCAGACCGGGCAGATGTTGCAGATTGAAGGCACGTTTCATCGGTATCGGTAGGATCGAGCCTCTCCTGGATGCCTTTGTGCTCAGTGCTGCTGAGTGATCGTCATCCGGATGCCTGAGTCGCGCGCACCCGAGCCATCGCCCACGACGCGGAGGCCGAGTCGGTGCGGCGCTCCGTACCGGACGGCGTGGCGACCACAGGTATCCGATGGTGGCCAGGTACTGGTCTTACCACGGTGTCAACGCCAGGCACTGGCGAATGTCTTCCGGGGACCGCTGATCTACCGGATCAGAGTAGCCGTGACCCCTGCTCGAGACCATCAGGGTGTGAAGGACCGCTGGCGAAAGCAAGCCCCATGATCCGTAAACGTCAGCTTCTCATCAACGCGATGGTCTCCGTTGGACAGGTGATCGTCACGGGCGCAGTCTACTTCATTCTCTATCGTTTCCTGCTGGACACGCTGGGGCCTTTGGACTTCGGCGTGTGGGCCCTGGTGTTGGCCACGACGTCCGTGGCAGGCATCGCGAACCTCGGGTTGGCGACGTCAGCTGTGAAGTTTGTCTCGCAGTATCTCGCGCGGGACGACCGCCAGCGGGTTGCGCTCGTCATTCAGACCGCTGTGTTATCGCTGGCACTGTTTCTCGCGGCCGTAATCGTGGCGGTATATCCGCTCTTGCGGCGCTTGCTTGGGGTCCTGATCGATGAGCCCGCGCAGCTCCCTCCTGCCGTCATGATCCTTCCCTACGCCCTGGCGTCCTTCCTCCTCACGTCGGTCGCCGGCGTATTCCTGTCCTCGATTGACGGGTTTCAGCGGATGGATCTGCGGGGCATGATTCTGATGGGAACCACGATAGCCTATCTCGGGCTCTGCCTCCTGATGGTTCCATCTTACGGCCTGATCGGTCTTGCCTGGGCTCAAGTGATTCAGGCGGGCCTGCTCGTTCTGGTATTGTGGGGTACCCTCAAGTTTCTGCTCAAGCCGCTGCCGCTCGTGCCATGGCGCTGGCGGGGCGACGTGTTGCGTGAAATCCTGACCTACAGCCTCAACGTGCAGTTCATGTCCGTATCGCGGCTGTTACTCGACCCCGTGACCAAGGGCCTCATGTCCAAGTTCGGCGGGCTCAGCGCACTCGCCTTCTTCGAGTTTGCAAACCGGATGGTCGTTCAGCTTCGTGCCCTCATCGTCACGGCGCATACGGCAGTGATACCGACAATCGCCGATCTACAGGAGCGGAATCCCAGGCTTATCCAGGAATTGTACCGAAAGTCAGTGCAGTTACTGGTCTTCCTTGTGTTGCTGATCCTGCCGCTTCTTATCGGACTGACCCCGTACATTTCCCGCATATGGATCGGGCGGTACGAGCCCGTGTTTGTGACACTGGCGTGGCTACTCTTGGGAGGCTGGTTCCTGAATACAGTCACCAATCCCGCTTACTTCGCCAATCTTGGTATCGGCCGACTTCGGGGGAATGTTGTTGGATTCTTGATCACTGGGGTCTTGAACGTGGTGCTTGGTACGGTCCTGGGTGCGACACTCGGCAGTATCGGCGTGGTGCTGGGCTTCGTGATTGCACTGGTGATTGGGAGCTTCTCGATCGCATGGGCCTATCACCGCGAGCATGACATCCAAGTCTACGATCTGCTGCAGCGGGAGAGCGGAATACTCGGGTTGGCGTGTATGCTGGGCTGTGCGGGTATGCTCGGGCTGTACTATGGCCTTTCAAATGTCGGGCTATGGCCTTTGGCTGGCCTAGCGGTGTGCACGTACGGCGCGCTGGTGGTAGGACCCGCATGGAAGCATCCCGTCCGGCGACTGCTGAGTGACTGGGCCGGGACGTTGAGGGGATCGATAGGCGCGCACGATCGCGTCGCGTAGTCGTGCAGCCGCATTCGGGGTGGACGCCGGCAGGTTACCCGTTAGCCGTGCGTCTTCATATACTCGTCGTAAATCCAGCGGTAGGTCTTCTCCATCCCAGTGCGAAGCTTGGTGCCCGGCTCCCACCCGAGTCGGTCGAGAATCATGGTATTATCCGAATTCCGGCCATTGACACCTCTTGGGGCGTCGAGCTTGTAGTTGCGGGTGAGCGTGATGCCCGCGATGCCTTCCACGATGCTCACCAGCTCGTTGATGGTGACCAGTTCGCTCGAGCCGAGGTTGATCGGCTCGAGGATGTCGCTGCCGAGGATCGCCTGAGTTCCATGCACGCAGTCATCGATGTACATGAACGACCGCGTCTGCTCGCCGGTGCCCCAGATCTCGATGGTGTGCTCACCCGTGGCCTTGGCGTGGATCACCTTGCGGCAGATAGCAGCTGGAGCCTTCTCACGGCCGCCCTCCCACGTGCCGTGCGGACCGTACACGTTGTGATAGCGGGCGACCCGCGTCTCGAGCCCGAAATCTTCCCGGAAATGGCGACACATGCGCTCGGAGAAGAGCTTCTCCCAGCCATAGCCGTCCTCAGGCATCGCGGGGTAGGCGTCGCGCTCACGGAGCGGTGTCACATGGGGGTCGCTCTGTTTCTCCGCATTGTAGACGCAGGCGGATGATGAAAAAAAGAATCGGTTGACCCCGGCGTCCCGTGCCGCCATGAGCATGTGCGTGTTGATCAGCACCGAGAGCATGCACAGGGCCTTGTTGTTTTCGATGAACCCCATGCCCCCCATATCGGCCGCGAGCTGATACACCGTCCGAGCGCCGGCGCAGGCCTGGGCGCTGTTCTCTCGGACCTGAAGATCGAGCACCACGTTGTCGACATCCTCGAAAAGCTGATACCATGCGCTGGTGGGCTTGATATCCACAGCTCGGACCTGTCGGCCCTGGGCTTTCAGGTCCGCCACGAGATGGCCTCCGATGAACCCTCCGGCGCCTGCCACGACGATGAGATCTCCAGCCACGATCGAAGCCTCGAGGAATGAGTAGGATGAGCCTTGTCGGGGGTCGCGCAGAGGCCCGTACCGAATTCGCATACAAGACTAACGTGTCTCCCTAGCGCTCCACAATGCTTACAGGTGGGGAAGGCCGACCCTGCGTCGCGTGTATGAAGAGTATTTCACCTCGTGGTATGGACGTATGTGGAATCCGTCAGTTTCTCGGCGCTCCGCAGAGCGCCCTGATGCCGGACTGGAAGCAGATGCCGGGGCATGCCTTCGCGGGCAACTGGACGTTTCGCGAGGATGGATCCTCAGAGATCCGAGAGGATACCAAGTGGCGGTATGAGCTGGGGCCGGGCTCGACTGCCTTGGTAGAGCTCTTGGCCGGCCGACTCAATCGGAAATTGATGCGAGGGCTCTAATGCCCGACCGGCCGCCAATAGCCAAGCAGCCGCTTAACGCGTCACGAGCACGACCAGCGTCACCAGGCTCGCCAGGACCTGCGCCACAGGGGTGAACACCCGCCCGAGGTCGGTTCCCGTGGCGTTCGGGTCTTTCGCTGGAACCACCACGCGCGCGCCCGCCAGCGGCTTCGGTTTGTCGTCGGCAAAGAAGAACCGGCCCTTGACGCTCTCGTGTTGGCCGCTCGGTTGCACCACGTAGGTGCGGTTCTTGTCCGCGTCCCGACGGAATCCACCGGCGGCGCTGACGTAGTAGTCGGTGTTCTTGCCCGGATTGTAGGCAACCGCCACCGGCGCGTTGACCGCCCCGGCGACTTCAATCACGGGACTGTACTCGGGGATGAACACCGAGTCGCCCGTCGCCAGAATCAAATTATCGCGGAATTTCCGGTTACGCAGCGCCTTGGGCAGATCGATGCCGATCCGACCCTGCTTATTGAGCGAACGGTGGAACGCCACGCCAGCCGGATAGGCTCCGCCGGTCAGACCGCCCGCTCGCTCGATCAGGTCGATGAGTCGCTCCTCCCGATTCCGCAACGCGTATCGCCCTGGGAACCGCACCTGGCCATAGATCGCGACCGTTCGCGGGAGTTCCCATTCCGGTTGGTGCAGGATCGAGATGTTGTCATACGGTCTGAGCACCACTTCCGGCGCACCGCCCGCGGGAGCCGGAATGCCCGGAGGGCCGAGATAGGCGCCGTCTGGCCCGCGCTCGACCAGATAGGTGGAGTCGAGCGGCACGCGCACCGTGGTTGCGAGCGCCCCACCGGAGCGGTCAGTCGGAATGCGGCCGATCTCGGCCTCGCCCAAGTACGCATCTTCGGTCAGGCCTTGCGCCAACAACACGGCGTCGCGCAGCGTCATCCCATCCCGATAGGGCACCTCGCCGGGTTCGCGCACCGCGCCGCCTATCGTCACGAAACGCTCCGGCCGAAACGCCGTGCGGCCGAACACGGTGATCTCATCCTCGTCCCGGAGCACGAGGTCGTCGATCACGGCTCCGGTCGAGTCGCGAAACGCCGAGCGCAATTGCACGCGGGATGAATCGCTCGTGAGCCGAGTGACCAGGATTTGGCCAAGGTAGACGTCGGGTTTGGGGCCACCGGCCAGCCGGATGGCATCGCTCAGCCGCATGCCGGCCGTGAAGCCGACAGGTCCCTCGGTCCACACCCCTCCGGTGACGGTGACATAGCCGCGCCGCCGGTCCGGGACCGAAAAGACGACTACCGAATCCCCAGGTGCCAGCGCGAACGACTGGCTGGTGTCCCGAGCGACTTGATCAGACGGGACGTCGATGACCGTGCGCTCCGCGCCGGCCGGCCCCCGTGCCGCGGGCGGGAGAGTGCGGTGGATTTGCACACTGCGCACCGAGGCATCGAAGGTGAAGCCTCCCGCCGCGGCGATCGCATCACGGAGCGTTTCCCCCTGCCGGAACTCATAGATGGCCGGGCGGACGACCTTTCCCGTTACCGTGACCGGCATGGCGCGCGGCGGAACGAACACGACGTCCCCGCTCTCCAGCCGTATGTCGTGAGTCGTGATGCCCCTGAGCAAGTACGCGTACCCGTCGAGCGTGCTGGCGAGGTTTCCGCCGCGCCGAACTTCGATGTTGCGGAACGACCCGTTCTCGGTCGGCCCGCCGGCCGCGTACAGCGCCGTGAGAACCGTGCCCGTGCCTGCCATCTGGTAGGACCCGGGGCGGGCGACCTCTCCAACCACAAAGACCTGGATGGTTCGTATCTTGGCGACCGTTACCTGGAACTGTGTCGTGGCGCCTCGACCACGTCGGACCCCGGAATACACCCGGCCCAACCGCGCGTAGAGCTGATCCTCGAGCTCACCCATGGTCAGGTTGGCTACGTAGACCTGCCCGACCTGCGGGATAACGACGAAACCATCGCGGGTCACCTCGAGGCTATGAGCCAGCTCCACGTCGCCGGTGAGGATCAAGACCAGCACGTCGCCCGCACCCAAGCGGTAGTTCTCGTCAACCGGCCCTGCCAGGATGGGATCGAACTCGGTGCCGCTCCGCCGGAACACGTCCAACCCGAAGATCTGAAGTTCTTCCGGCGCATGGGCCAGGGAATCGGCGCGCAGGGAATCGGCAACCAATTGGGCCGAGTCGGTCAAGACCCGGAGTGAGTCGATGTCTGCTGGCTCGGCAATGCCGAGGAGACCAACGACGTCGAGAATGGTGTTGGACGGCGCGGGGACACCGACGGTATCGGCCCCGACCATGTAGGCATCCAGGAGCGTCGGCGGGTACCCTTCCGCTTCCAACCGTGAACGGATCTGTGCCGGGGTGAGACCGGACGCGGCCATGCGCCGCCGCAGTTCCAGCACCAGCTCCGGCCGCTGCTGGAGCAGTTGCTCGGCTTGCGCGGGTGTGGGCTGTTGGGCGAAGACCGGCCCGGGCATGCTGGCGAGCGCCAGGAGCAGGAGAGTGAGTC
>JAOTWK010000199.1 GCA_029862935.1 Gemmatimonadota bacterium
CGGCCCGTCGGGTCACTCGAACAGCTCGTTTTGCCCTTCAGGTGACTCGATCGGTTCTTCACGTGTGAGCGCACGCAGTCGCCGGATCCACGCCGCGACCTCGAAGTGGGCTTCCGTCTGCAACATGCGGCACAGCACGTCCGGCACGTCCTCCAGCTCTTCCACCAACTCGCCCATGATGGCGCGGGCTTCCTGCATACGGAATTCCTCGTCCGTGGCAACCGCCATGTCGCGCAGGATCGCCCGCTCACTCCGAGACGCCACGATCGGATGGTCGAGGGCAGCCGTGTACACCTCGGTGCGCCGCCCTGGTCCGCGTTCCTGCTCGATCGGTCGCAGCCCTACAATATCGTCGGACCGCCAATATTTGCCGTAGCCCAGATACACCATCCGACCGGGTCTCACTTCCACGACGTCCCCCTAGCCTTTCCCCATCTTGCGCTTGAGTTCCTCGAGCTGCTCCTGCGCGCGGGCCTCGCGCGCCGACCGCTCCATCCGTCCCCGGAGCAATTCGCCCTCGAGATCGGTCTCCGGGCGCTTCCCGCCCGCCGCTTCGAGGTTACGCCAGGCGGACTCCACGCTTCGCGCCGCATCCGATGACGGACGACTCCGCTCCGCCTCGACGAACTGCGTCTTCATTTCATCATACTCACGCTCGGCGAGCGTCAACTCGTCCCGCTGGGCGTCGAGCTTTTGTTCCAGGACTTCCACGCGTTCCCGGTGCTTCGCCGCAAACCGCTCCGCAACGTCGGCGGTCTCCTGATCCTGGATGCCGTGCGCCAACCGGCCTCGACGCTCGGCATCCGCCAACTGGGCACGCTGGTACTGGAGTTTCGCCTCCGTCTCAACCACACCCTCTCGCATGGACTCGATCGAAGTCCGTGCCTCCACGACGGCCCGGCGCATCTGGGCCAGCACATCCCGAGGGTCCGTCGAACCAGCGGCATCGATGGCCGCGTTGATGGCGTCACGCAGCTTCTCGAACACTAGCTCTTCTTGGCAGTCTTCGCGAAGAACGGCGAGAAGACCTGCGCGACGCTGGCCGAGTTGCACTTGGGACACTTGGGGCGTTTCTTGTCGTGCTGCGAAATCGACCACACGTGCGTGAAGCGCTTGCGGCACTTGTTGCAGCGATACTCGTATGTCGGCATGCCAGTCCCTCAGCGAACAGGTAGGTGAGAAAAACGATACGCCGTGCTCGAGAGGGGGTCAAGCAGTGGCACGACGCAGTGCGGTTACATACTATTGGCCCATGAAGCTACTCATACTGCTGGTCCCGCTCCTGCTTCTTGCGTGCGACGAAGGCGACCCGGAGAATCGGGCTTCGTGCGGTATCGCCATCATGGGGGCGGCCAACAAGGTGCTGGAACAGATGCAGACGGGGACCAAGATACTCGCCCAAGTGCCCCACGACTTCGGCGGCACGGTTCCGACCCGCGTGCCGGGCTATGGCACAGTGGCCGGCCCCGTCGCAGATAGCCCCGACGGGCCGATCGTGACATACGAGGGCGACGGCTTCCCCACGTATCCTGGATTTGGGATCATGCTGGTCGAGGACTCGACGGACACGTTCCAGGGCGTGCTGGTCTACGATCTCGACCCGCCCATGGGCTACCCGATTCTGGGTGGGGTGTCCGACGGCCGGCTGGTCGTCCCGCTGTACGGCATCCGGGTCTCATGGAGCGCCGTGAGCTTCCCACGCTGCCCGCTGTTCGGCCCTACCGATACGGCGGCCGCCGCCAGCTCATAGGGCTGGGCCACCGCTCCGATCATCCAGCTGCATCTGACACCTGCCGCAATAGGCGGGCTGGCGTGTGGACGTGCGGAAACAGGAGCCGGTCGGAGAGTTGGTTCAAGGCGATCCGGAGTACGCGGAACGAGTCGGCCGCCGCCCGATAGATCTCCCGTAGCTGGAGCTGCCGGGCCAAGCGATGGTCTGCCGCCAGGCGAAAACCGCGTTCGCCCAATCCTTCATAGTAGGAGAAGCCGGGCCCCCCGCGGCGATCCTCGCGCGCGGTGATCCGGTCCGGAAACATGCCCGACAGCCACAGCGCGAAGTTGCCGAGGTGTGCTCGCAGCAGCAGTGCGCGACGCCCTTCGCTTCCACCGATCGCCGCGACCAGATCGACCAGATACCGGTAGACTTCGTCATCATGCCAGCTGATGCGAAGTGCACGATCACGCACGCCGAACTCGAGCAGCAATGCGCCCAGATAATTGCTGAGGTCCCGATCGTCGATGCCTGCCCCCAATAGGGAGTGGCGCACCGTGACGTACACGAACAGGGCAGCCGAGGGCTCCCCGAGACCCGGGCTCGAGCGCAGCCGTTCGGGCAAGTCCGCCGCATCGAGCAGCTGGTCGAACTCTTCCCCACCCGCCGTCTGGATAGCATCCGGGGGTGTGATGCCGGTCACATTCAACACACGCAGCACCAGCTCGACATCCGACGGCGTCAGTCGCTCACGCAGGTTCGCCAGGATCACGCGAGACCTCCCCAGGGTGAGTAACCCTATTTCGGGGGTTGGACCCCCTAGTAGATTGCACCCCCAGAACCTTTTCCGGGTTCCGATGTATGAGAGGAAGATGATGTTCAAGGGGTACCTCGTCTGTGATCTACGTCAGCATTCCGACCCGCAATAACGCCCCGACCGTGGGGTTGGTGCTGTGGAAGCTCCGGAAGGTGTTCCACGACTTTCCCCGTGAGTACCACATCCTAGTTGCCGATGACGCGTCCACCGACGGGACGCGGGAGACGCTGGAGACCTACCAGCGCGCACTCCCGCTCACCTTGCTCCGCCACAACCAACAGCGGGGCCGGGCCGCCACTCTGGAAGCGCTGTTTCGCGATGCGCTGGCCCGGACCGACCGACCCAGGCGGGATTGCGTGGCAACCGTCCCAGCCGACTTCAGCGTGTCGCCCGCGGCGCTCCCGGCGTTGATCAGGCGCTTCGAATCGGGCGCCGACGTCGTCATTGGCGAGGCTGATCCACCACACCTCCCGCTCCGTATGCGATGGCTCCGTCGCTCCGCCCCATGGCTGCTCAAGCCGGGCATCGCCCTACCGGGCGTACGCGACCTCCTTTCCGGCGTCGCCGTGATCCGACTGGTGACGCTCAAGAACTGCTTCGAAGATCGAACGGCTCGCCTGCTGGACACGGAGGGTGTTTGCGCTGACGCGGAGCTCGTCGCCCGCGCTGCCGCGAAGGCCCGGCAGGTGGCCACGGTGCACGTGGATGAGTATCCCAACGGGAGTGTCGTGCGCCGGGAACCGCCGGTGCTCACGACCGCGTTGCACCTCCTTCGAGCTGGTCGGCAATTACGGATTCCGACTCCGGGCACCGAGGTCCAGCGCACATGACACGCGTGCGGCTTTCCGTGGCGCTCACGTGCCTGGCGTTGGCAAGCCAGCAGCTTGCTGCGCAGAACCCGGTCGATTCGACGCCAAGTGTGCTCGAACGCATTCCCGTGGGCGAGACGCTCCTATACGACGCGCGCTTCGGCATCCTCACGCTGGGCGAGGGGCTGATGCACGTGGCGGGCATTGACACCATCCGCGGGACGCCCGTTCTGCACGTGGTGTTCCGCTTGCGCGGCGGGTCGTTCTTTTACCGGCTCGATGACCGCATGGACTCCTGGATTGGGCTGGAGGACTTCGCCTCGCGGCGATTCACCCAGGATTTCCACGAGGGAAGCTCCGACCGATATACGGAATACGACATCTTCCCAGACTCGGGCTATTACAAACAGAGTGGCGTCGATTCCGTCCGCCCGACGTCAGCCGCCCCACTGGACGACGCCGCCTTCTTCTATTTCGTGCGAACCGTCGACCTGGAGGTCGGCGAGCGGTACGAGTTCGACCGCTATTTCCGACCTGACCGCAACCCGGTGGTGATCGAGGTGCTGGGTCGGGACACGCTCGACCTTCCGGCAGGCCGATTCCCCACCATCGTGATCCGTCCGGTCGTGCAGGGTCGCGGGATTCTGGAAGAAGCCAAGGAACCGCGCATGTGGCTGAGCGACGACGAGCGCCGTATCATGGTGCAACTCAAGCTCAAGTTCGCCTCGATCGCGACGGTGACCTTGAGGCTCCGTGAAATTGCCGACGCACCGCCCGAAAGCCTGGCCGAGCGGTGAGACCCGTCTCTCGGACAGCATAAATAAGAACGGGGCCCCACCGGGGCCCCGTTGGCATTCCTGCGTCCATCAGCGGTCACTCCGTCTGATTGCGGATCTTATCTTTGACCCGACGCGCCGTGCTCGGGCTCACGACCTTCAGAACCAGGTAGAACACGAAGCCCAAGGCGGCAAGCCAGAGGAGCGCCCACAGGAGACTGAACGCGATGCTCAGCAGTCCAAACAGGAGCTTCAGGGCCACGATGCCGACAATCGCCAACACCGCATAGCCAATGAGTGCACGAACCATCCCTTGCCTCCAGGCGGGTGAACGTCCAGTCTACTCTACGCATAGAACCGCTCTGGGTTTCAGGTCGAGGCGATTATGACAGCGATCGACGTCCTCATCGTGGGGAACGGTATCATTGGCGCCGCATGTGGCCGGGCACTGGCCAGCCGCGGGGTCGGCGTGGCCCTGCTCGATCACGGTCCCGAGGCCGGCGCGGGCACCAATGCCGCCGCTGGCATGCTGGCCCCGTTCGCCGAGGCCGAGCCGGAGGACCCCTTCATCGGGTTCTGCGTTCGCGCCCGTGACCTCTACCACGACCTCGCGGCCACACTCCAAGAGGAGACCGGCAGCGACATCGGACTGTGGACCGAAGGCATTCTGCAGCTGGCGTTCGACGAGGACGAAGTCGACGATCTCAAGGGGGACGTCGCCTGGCAGCGGCAAAGCGGTTTCGCGGTCGAGTGGCTGCCCATCGACGACCTGCGGGAGGTCCATCCGGGCATCGGACCGGATGCGTTGGGAGCCGTGCGCGCGCAAGAAGACGGAGCGCTCGATCCAGTGGCCACGCGCGACGCGCTCGAGGCCAGTGCTGTTGAAGCCCATGGCGCCAAGGTGATTCGGGAGCGTGCTGAGCAGCTCGTGTTTGACGGAGACCGAGTGCGCGGGGTGCGCACAGCCAGCGGGGTCGTCGAGGCCGATGCGGTACTCATCGCCGCCGGCGCCTGGTCCAGCCGTATCCGGGGCGTCCCAAGCCCGCTGCCTGTCGAACCCGTTCGCGGCCAGCTGGTGGCGATGGACTGGCCCGCCGGAGAGCCACCGGCCATCGTGTACGGCGGCTCAGGTTACGTCGTCGCCCGCGGCGGCGAAGCCATCGCCGGGGCGACGATGGAGCGTGCCGGATTCGATGCGACCACCACCGAGCTTGGCGTGGCGAGCATCCGGCAGACGGCGCAACGCATCTATCCTGCGCTGAAGGGGGCGCCGGTCAAGCGCGCATGGGCAGGGCTCCGACCGGTGACACCCGACGGTCGCCCGATCATTGGACACGATCCTATGATCGAGAACCTGTGGTACGCCACCGGGCACGGACGGAATGGGATTCTCCTCGCCGGCATCACCGGCGATGTGTTGGCCCAACTCTTTTTCGAGGAGGAGTTGGAATACGACACATCGCTGGTCGACCCAAGTCGGTTTCGACCGGCATAGCCGCCGCTTCTCTCAACCGAACAGTTGACCTGTGGCTGGTCACGTTTCACGTGGCTCGCTATGTTTCGCCGACCATGGAACTCGTCCAGCTCACCACCCGCAGTCCGTCTCCGCGTAAGCCGTCCTGGCTCAAGGTCAAGGCGCCCGGTGGTCGCAACTATGTCGACGTGAAGTCGATGATGCGCGAGCTTGGGCTCCACACGGTATGCGAAGAGGCGCATTGCCCGAACATCGGCGAGTGCTGGGAGCATCGGGCGGCCACATTCATGATCCTGGGGGACGTCTGCACGCGAAACTGCGCCTACTGCGCGGTCGCGCACGGCACGCCTCAGCCGTACGATCCCGATGAGCCGCGCCGGCTCGCCGAAGCCGTGACCCACATGGGGCTCGAGCACATCGTGATCACGAGCGTCGATCGCGACGATCTACCCAACGGCGGAGCGGAAGCGTTTGCCGGTTGCGTGACGGGAATTCGCGCGCGCATGCCGAACGCGTCGGTTGAGCTGCTGATCCCGGACTTCAAGGGTGCCGATCCAGCGCTCCAGATCGTGGTCGACAGCAAGCCGGACATCCTCAATCACAACCTGGAGACCATTGCACGGCTGTACCGGGTCGCCCGGCCAGGCGGCCGGTACGATCGCGCGTTGCGTCTGTTGCGCCGTGCCAAAGAGATGGACCCCTCGCTCATGACCAAGTCCGGACTCATGTGCGGGTTGGGTGAGGAGTGGGACGAGCTCGTCATCGCCATGGGTGATCTGCGGGAACAGGACGTCGACATCCTCACTGTCGGACAGTACCTGCGACCGTCCGACGGCCACCTCCCGGTGGCTCGATTCTATACTCCTGAGGAGTTTGCAGAACTTCGCGCCATCGGACAGTCCATGGGATATCGCCACGTCGAGGCGGGCCCGCTGGTTCGCTCCTCCTACCACGCATGGGAACAGGTGCAGCGCGCGGGCGTCACCGCGTAGCGCACACCTGAAGACATCACGCG
>JAOTWK010000200.1 GCA_029862935.1 Gemmatimonadota bacterium
CGTCCAGCCGGTGTTTCTACCCCTCATGCACCAGCTCGGACGCCACTTATCTCATTATCGCCCAACACCGATCGCGTACGTGGCGGGTCACGTCATCGACGTCGATCACGATGCTGCGGTGTCTCCACGGCAGGCGGCAAGGGCTACCCCTGAAGAAATCGTCGTGGAGACGCCGTCGGGCCAACGATTCCCGATTGCAGCCGACGCCGACAGCCGTACGCTCGAGCTCGAGGAACACGGATTCTATCTGCTGCGCACGCTCGCTACGTCGGATGCGCCGCAGGTGATCGCCGCCAACCCCGATCCCGTCGAGTCCGACCTGACCCCGCTCGACCGCGAAGAGCTGATCGGGGCCATCGCCGCGCGCGACCTGCAGGGACAGCGAGCCGCTGAGTTGGCCGCCGCCCTCACGCCGACACAGAAGGAACGACGGCAGGGGCTGTGGTGGTATATCCTCATTGCCGCCCTCTTCGTGCTCGTCAGTGAGACCCTCCTTGCGGGCCGGCTGACCCGTGGCAACCCTTCGAGACCCCGTTCCGCGGAGACGTGATGCTGCAGCTGTTCGAGCCACCCTCCACCGCCACGTCCTCTGAGCGGGAAACGCTGCTGCAGGTAATCCGGTCCGTGCGCCGCCGGTGGCGGTTTCGACTGGCCCTTCGCGGTCTGGCCATCATGGGGGTCGCTGCGCTGGTCGTGTTCCTCGTGTCCTCGTACGCGCTCGATCAACTGCGGTTCACGTCCACGGCGATATTCATCTTCCGCGTGGTCGCCTACGGATCGCTCGCCGCGATCGCCGTTCGATTCTTGGTCATGCCGCTCTTTCGCCATGTGTCGGATGAGCAGGTGGCGCTCTACCTGGAGGAGCACGAGCCATCGCTCCATGGTTTGGTGCTGAGTGCGGTCGAGTTCGGCGGAGATCGGCATCCAGAGCACCACGGCACCGACTCTCCGGCACTCATCCGTCGGCTCGTGGAGCGCGCCGTCGAGAGCTGCGAGTCGATCGACAGGGGACGACGCATTGAGCAGCCGCGGCTCAAGCGGGCATCGGGCGCCCTCGCGGGTGTGACACTTTTGAGCGCCGCGGTCTTCCTCCTGAGACCCGGGTTCGTGGCCAACAGCGCGCCGTTTCTGCTCACCCCCTGGAGCGCCGGAGCCGGCATGAGCCCGTACCGGATCGACGTTGCCCCCGGCGACACGGTGCTTCCACGGGGCGCCGATCTCCGGGTGCTCGCCCAGCTCCAAAACTTCGACGCCGAAACCGTCGAGATCTCTCTCAAAAGAGGAGCGGCGGGAGAGTGGACACGGTGGCCGATGACAGTGGACGAGGAGACCGGCGAGCTCGTGTTCCTCGTCTTCAACGTGGATGACGACACCGAATATCTGGTCGAGGCGGGCGGGGTCCGGTCGAATCTGTTCCACGTGGAGGTCCGAGATCTCCCCTACGTCGATCGGATCGACCTCGAATACCAGTTTCCCGCCTACACCGGCCTGTCACCGCAGACCGAAGAAGATGGTGGCGACATTGCCGCACTCATTGGTACTCGGGTGGCACTTGTGGTGACCCCGACACTACCCGTGGTCGGCGGGGCACTCGTGATCGACGATCGCGACACGATACCACTCGTCCCTGCGGGCGGTGTGCTTGGCGGTGACATCGTCGTTCGACAAACGGGCGCCTACCGCGTGATGTTGCGTGGGCAAGACGGTAGCGCCGTCGTCGCGTCGCCAGACTACTACATCGACGCCCTGACCGACCAGCCACCCGCCGTGTCGTTCGCCAAACCGGGTCGGGACATCAACGTGACGAGCATCGATGAAGTGTTCGTCGAGGTCGAAGCAGAGGACGATTACGGCGTCGGGCGCCTAATGCTCGTCTATTCGGTCAACGGCGGCCCTGAAGATACCGTTGGCCTCTACCGCGGGGGAGGACGCAAGCGCCTATCGGTGGGACACACGTTCTATCTCGAAGAGGTCGAGCTCGCGCCCGGAGACTTCCTGTCGTACTACGCCAGAGCCGAGGACCGAAATGCGGTCGGCGGTCGGCAGCACAGCACTACGGACATCTACTTCATGGAGATTCGCCCATTCGATCAACGCTTCCGCCAGGCCGACCAACAGGGGCAGCCGGGACAGCAAGGTGGCGAGGCGAGCGTTGGCGAACTCTCCGCGCGGCAACGGCAAATCGTGGCAGCGACGTTCAAGCTCGTCCGCGACACCGCCGATTACACCGACGACGAGATGCGCGAGCACCTGACCACGTTGACGCTCGCGCAGGGCCGTCTGCGCGAAGAGGTGCAGACGCTGGTCGACCGCATCGCCTCGCGCCAGGTGCTGCAACTCGACTCGACCTTCCGTGCCGTCGCGGAGGCACTGCCTCAGGCGGTGCTGGCCATGGACTCTGCCGAGCAGACGCTGGGCGGCTGGAAGGCGCAAGCGGCTCTCACGCCGGAACAGCAGGCACTGCAATACCTGCAACGGGCAGAAGCCGCATTCCGGGAGCGGCAGGTGTCGCAGCAACAGGGCGGTCAGGGCGGCGGGCAGTCTGCGAGCGCCGAAGAGTTGGCCGACCTGTTCGACCTCGAGTTGGACAAGCTGCGCAACCAGTACGAGAGCGTCGATCGCGGAGAGCGCCAGCAGACTGGACAGGAGGTCGACGAACTTCTCGAGAAGCTGCGCGAGCTGGCACGCCGGCAACAGCAAGAAAACGAGCGCATGCGCGCACAGGCACAGAGTCAAGCGGGTGGCGGCGGCGGTGGCGCGCAACGCCGACTCGCTGAAGAGGCCGAGGAGGCGGCACGGCAGCTCGAGCGGTTGGCACGGGAGCAAAGCCGGCCCGACCTCGAGGAAACGGCCCGCCGCATTCAGGAGGCCGCGGAGTCCATGCGCCGCGCTGCTGCGAGTCAGCGTTCCGACGGGACGGCACGCGGGCAGGCGGCATTAGATCGACTCCGCGAGGCACGCCGTCTCCTCGAACAGAACCGCTCCGCGGGCCTCGCGCAGGACATTCAGGACGCCTTGCGGCGCGCCGAGCGCCTCAGCTCAGAACAGGAAGACGTGATCCGCGACGTGGAGCGGTTGTCCGACGACAACCCCCAACGGAGCGAACGGCTCCGCCGGCTCATGGACCGCAAGGATGAGATGACCGAAGAAGTGCGGGACCTGGAGTCACAGCTCACCGAGCTTGCACGCGAGGCGCGAGACGATCAACCCGACGCGGCGCGCAAACTTCAAGAAGCAGCACGCGAGATGCGCGACACGCGGCTCGCCGACAAGATCGCGTACTCGCGAGGCGTGATTCAGAGCCGATCAGGAGACTACGCCCGAAACTTCGAGGAGCAGATCGGCAGCGACCTCGATGAACTGGAACAACGGATCCGCGATGCCGCCGGCGCGGTCGGCGAGTCCCGCGAGCAACGGCTAGGCCGTTCACTCGATCGCGCACGGGATGTAGCGAGAGGGTTGGAATCGCTCGAGGAGCGAATGCAGGCGGCGCAAGAAGGGCAGGAGCAGAAGGGGCAGGAGGGGCGGCAGGGTCAGTCGTCGGAGTCGTCTGAGTCGTCCCAGTCGTCTGAACAGGGCGGCGGGGAGGCAGAACGGCAGGAGGGACAACCATCAGGTGCGCCGAGTGGGGGTGGGACGGGACAGATCTCGCCCGATGATGTGCGGCAGTTCCAGGGTGAGCTGCGGCAGCGGCGCGGAGAGCTCGAGGAGCTGCGCCGGGAGCTGCGCCGGGAGGGTGTGGATGTCGGCGAACTCGACGGCATTCTGCGCGGCCTCCGCGCCCTCGAGAATCGCGGGGTGATAGGCGAGCTACGTGGCTTGGCTCAGCTCGGCGCCGAGATCATCCCTGGGCTCAAGGAGTTCGAATACGCGCTCCGCCGGCAGATGATTGGAGCCGAAGACGGCGAGCAGCTGTTTCTCTCTGGGTCTGAAGACGTCCCGCCGGAATACCGCGAACTCGTGGAGGAGTACTACAAGGCCCTCTCACGGCGGCGTTAAGACGACTCACCGATTCTTCATATCACCTTTAAGGTTTCCCCCCATATTGTCGGAACGGTACTTCCGTCCCGAGTGAAGCGGTACCACCACGCCGCACAGATGTAGGTTCAACCTGTAACTCTCTGAACCTTGTCTGCAGCCCGATTCTGACCGAGGAGCAGTGTCCATGACACATGTGAGACGGAAGCATTGGCTAGCCGCAGTGCTCGCCGGCGCAATCGTGTTCGCGGCTTGCGCGGAAGATGCCCCAACACCGCAGGCCGAGCCGGAAGACAATCCGCCGACCATCAGCCTCACGGCGCCGACCGGTGGTGCTGCGATCCAGCCGGGGGCAGACATCGACATCAGTTGGACGGCGACGGACGACATCGGCGTCGTCGGCGTCGATCTGTACTCGGTGACCGGTGGTGGAGAAACGCTTATCGCGCAGGATCTGACGGGCACCACGTACACGTGGGGCGTGCCGAACGCCAACCTGTTCAGCGTGCGGGTGAAAGCAGTGGCCCGCGATGCGGCAAACCAAACTGCCGAGGACGAAAGTGGCATGTTCGCCGTCGTGGCCCACTCGGCGCGCGGATACGTGACCACCAACGTCTGCAAGAACTGCCACATTACGTATTTTAACGAGCTCAACAACTCCGGCCATCCGTACAAGCTCAACAAGGTCGTGGGTGGGAAGCCGCCGACCTACCCGCACAGCGACGTCCCAACGCCTCCACCTGGAGCGCTCCGGGCTGACTGGGGTGACATCGCCTACGTCATCGGCGGCTACGCTTGGAAAGCTCGGTTCATTACTGCCGACTCCGGCTGGATCATGACCAACGCGATGGACGGAGTTGACGTGCAGTACAACCTGCCCCGCGCAGACCTTGGTCTGAGAACCGCCACGTGGAGCGCGTACCACGCCACCGATACCGAACGGAAGCCGTACGACTGCGGCGCGTGCCACACTACCGGCTGGCAGACGTTTACGGAGAACGGCGGCGTCCGTCAGGACGGCTTGCCCGGCATGGCCGGCACCTGGGAAGAAACCGGCATTCAGTGCGAGGAGTGTCATGCTCCAGGTGCGACACACGTCGCCACGCAGAATGCGGCCGACATGACCATCGACAACAGCGCCGCCCTCTGCGGCCGGTGCCACGTTCGCGGAGATCCCGCAGCGATTCCCGTAAGCGGGGGCTTCATTCGGCACCACGAGCAATACAACGAGATGCTCCAGAGCCCGCATGATGACCTGAGCTGCAACGACTGCCACGACCCACATATCGGCGTGAAGTATGGCAATGCCGCTGCCGGCGGCGTTCGCACAACCTGCGAGGACTGCCACACCGGTGTGACCCTCGACCACCCCGTCGCCGTCGACTGCGAGAATTGCCACATGGCGCGGGCCACGAAGTCTGCGCGCGCCGTGCACAGCTTCGAGGGCGATGTTCGGACGCATTTGTTCAGAGTCAATACAGACGGCACCAAGACCAAGGACGACATGTGGGACGCGACCGGCGGCTCGGTCGCTGATCCTCGGTTAACACTCGACTTCGCCTGCTACTCGTGTCACAAAGACCCGATTACAGGTGAGGGTGGCTTGTTCAGCAGCAAGACGCTCACCGAGCTAGCAGCGGCGGCGGCCGACATCCATCAGTAGCCACCTCCTTCACCCCTCCCGGCGAGTTACCATGCTGGGGCCAGCCACGACGGCTGGCCCCACTTGGTTTGCAGAGGCGCTTGATCTATGAAACCGTTCCCTGTCCTCCTCGTCGCACTGCTTTGTCTCGTTCCGTCGGCCTGCGGCCCGGATCGCGTGGACCGCGAGGACACCGAGATCCGGGATGGTCTGCTCTACCGCGTCGGCTCCGAAGTGCCGTTCACGGGCGTCGTGATTGTCGTCGATTCCGCAAACTTGGAGACGGAAGCCCAGTTTCGGGATGGGGTTCGCAATGGCCTCACAGTTGGCGTGTTCGCGAACGGACAACGTGCATTTGAGGAACCGTACGTGAATGGCGTATTACACGGCGTACGCCACCAATGGGATATGAATGGAGTGCTGGTACTCCAGCGTGAGATGAAGGAGGGCCGACCGAGCGGGCCTTCGCGTGAGTGGTATTCGTCAGGAGCACGCAAACTCGAATCCACCTATGCGGCGGGCTCGCTCACCGGAGTGACAACCGCTTGGTACGAGAGCGGGCAGAAACAGTTCGAGCGCTCCTATCGAGAGGGCCGGCGCCACGGCATGGCCACCGAGTGGTACGAGTCCGGGGCCATCAGAAGCGAGACCACATGGCGCACCGGCAAGCCAGACGGGCCATATGCCGCCTGGCACGAGGACGGTCAGAAGAGCGCAGAAGGACGCTACCTCGAGGGCGAGCTCATCGAGCTCACCCGCTGGGACACCGATGGGAAGATGCTGCCGTAGTCACTTGACGTAGAAGTCATAGGTGTGTCGCGAGGTGCCACGGCATCGACGCCGCGTCGCGCGGAGCGGAGGAAGTTCGAAGGGGCGCATCGATCGAAGGCTGTGGCAATCCTCGGGTCGACACGGGCGGCGCAGTGCAACGTCATTCCACCCGAGGACGAAGACCCCACCCGGCC
>JAOTWK010000343.1 GCA_029862935.1 Gemmatimonadota bacterium
GGATCTCCGGCCAAGACCCTGACCTGCTGGCTCGACGGTAGCAGTCGGTTCGCATCCCTGATCACGCGTAGCAATTCCTGGTAGAGCGGGCTGTCCCACGGGCCGGCGGGTGACTGCTGGGTATCACGCCAGATTCGGCTCAGCGCGCTGAACGTGACGTCCTCCCCTCGGATGTAGGCATCCAGCACCGCCTGGTGTCGGCCGGCAGCGAACTCGACGATGATGACGTCGACCGCCGCTAGGACGGCGGTGTCGGACAGGAGTCGCTGCAGAAACCGATGGGGTTCCAGGGCCGCGTGTCCTCCCTCCGCCAGACATACAATCGGAAACGCCTCCAGGGAACGGCGGACGTACTCGGCGGCGTCCATAGGCTCGCCCGCCGGGTCCTGCGGTTGAACCGCGACTGGACCGGCAGCCATGAGACAGATGGCGAGGATCATCGCCGAACTCCAAGAAGCTCCGGTCGCGCTACCCTTGTGCGCTCCCGGAGAAGAGCGAGTGGTCAAGGCGACCCCAAATCGGTCCGCTTCTTTGCGGTTGCACCCGGGGACTCTCATGGTGAGTCCACGTAACCGCGCTTGGCGAGCTCGATCGGGACCGGCTGACCTTCGCGGTATCCGTTCTTACCGTATGGCGTCCTGATGACGACCGTTGGCAGCGGCTCCGGCGCGCCGATCGGGAAGTAGAGGTCCGTCGAGAGGCGCACGTCATCCCGCATGTGGACCAAAACACTGCGCTCGAGCCGGACCTCGTGTTTCGGCTGGGAGCCTTCAGCCTGTTGGGCAATCGCCGGCGACGCCCCACCGGTGGCCCAGGACAATAGCGAGCCAATCACCCATATGACGTGGCGACGATGAAGGATCCTCTCAGCGCAGCAGAGCACGACCGCTCCTCAAGACTCGCTGCAGGCGGTGAAGTCCGGGTGGCCCATCGGCGTAGAACGGCAACTAGGACCGAGGCGGCAGGCTACTGTTGAAACAGAGCCGCCAGTACTTCCAGTCCCCGTCTGCATTGCGTCGCAGCACGTCGAGGTATTTGCCAGAATCCTCAAGAGGGGAACCCCCACTCCTTGGCGTCAGCTTCATCTCGAAGGTGCCGCGCTCGAAGGCCCACGCACCCAAGACTTCCACTTCCTCTACACTCACAGAAACGTTGACGGCGAAGGCATCTAGAACACCCTCCCACATTGCACGAACGGCAGCAGTCCCAACACGCGCTGGCTCGTTCGGCGGCAACATGATCACCTCGTCGGCGTAAACGGCCATCATGCTGTCCAGATCACCGGCGGATAGCGCTGCGGTTGCCGTATGATGCTGCTCCGCGATGGACTCTTCGGCGTTCTTACGGACGTCGTCTGTCATCGATGCCTCCCCCAATTGCGGGCAGCGCAGGTCGTGGCGTTCGTTGGCGGCAACGCGGGTGTCTACCCGGGCGTCACCAGCTGGAATGCCCGTCGCAGTAGCTTACACCTCACTGCTGGCGGCGCAGCACGACGGCGAACCGATTGCTGTGCCCGTCGTAGTCCATCGTCTTGCTGACCAGCTCGAACCCCGCGTCGACCATCTCCTGGATCACGACGTCCGGCACGATCGCGTGCTCGCCCCGGCCGTTCTTGAGGTTCTCACCCTCGGCCAGGACGTCGACAAGCGCAATCAGCCCCGCCGTTGCCACTATCGTTCCTGTTGACCTCAGCATGCGTTCCGCCCCCATGTTGCGTGAGATCCCGTCACGTCACAAAACCTGTGACCGTCAAACGCTCGGCGGCCCACCGGTCTTCGTCGTCAGGCAGGCGTCAGACTGCGGCGTCGGTCGGGCGGCGGAGGCCGGGAGGCCACTGGCGGCGCGCTTCTCGCCAATGTGGCACGCGCATGTCCTGGCGCAACCCGCAATTCCGAGCACCGCGGTGTAGATTCCGCCGCCCCGTGCGACAGGGCCCGAGCCGCCGAGGCGCTCTCCGGATCCGACCGCGCCAGCGGCGGCACACAGCACCATGCTCCTCAGGGCAGTGTCACGAACGTCCCCAGGAACCCCCGTGCCGAGGGCGTGTCCAGACGGTAATTCCAGTTCAACGCCCGGCACGTCGGGTCGCCGCGGCTGGTCGTCGCGACCGCGATGGTGCCCCCGGTCGTCTCCAGGAGATGCGGCGAGCCCGAGTCACCGTAGCAGATGCCGCCTTCGCCGGTGGCATCGACGTTCATGTTCAGCCCGAGCCAATGCGGGCGCAGGGCCAGGAAAGGCGAGGTCGAGAAGTTACGGCGGCCATCCCAGCTGAACCGCAACGGGCCACCCTTCCACCAGGGCACGAACCCGTATCCGACGTTCCCGAGCTGGGCGTCGTGCAGCAGCCTCTCACGGGCGAGGTCATCGAGGAGGCCGGCCGGGGGCAGCGGGACCGGCGTGATCCCCGTCGTCGAGCCCTCCGGGAGGATCACGACGGCGAGGTCGTGCAGATCCGCCGGGTGCAGGCCAAACGCGGGATCCACGTGATACGCGGTCGCCTCGATGAGGTCCGGGACGTAGTCGGGGTCCGCCGGGTCGAACAGCTGCGGGTCGAACGTCACCCAGAGGTGATCGGTCTCCATCAGGCCAAAGCAGTGGGCCGCGGTGAGAAACACGGTCTCCGCGATCAAGCTCCCTGAGCAGTGGAAGTAGAGCGGGGTGCCGTCGGCGACGATGTCGGGCGGGAGGCTCACGACTTCCGCCAGGAGCGCACCGACGTACGGGTGGCCGTCGCCGTCGAACGACTTCGGTTGTGTTGCCTCGGCGCGCAAGGTGGGAGCGGCAGGATCGGACGGCGATGTGAAAGCGCCGCGATCGCCGCAGGCGAGGGTCGTCCACGCCAGTACGGCGCAGACGAGCAGCCAGTGACGCATGGTCTCCTCCTTCTTCTGAGCGTGCAAACGGAACCGTATATTCTCGCTGGACACACTGTAGGTGGCGCCCCTTACGCGCGCGTTACGTCGGCGCGCTGGCCAGGTAAGGGGGCACGCTGCCGGATCCGGGATGCAATGTTCGAGCTTCGTGTGCTCGGTGCGGTGGGACTCCGCGGGCCCGACGGCTCCCAACTCAACGCCGTCCTATCACAGGCCAAAGCGCTGGCACTGCTGAGCTATCTCGCGCTGAACGCGCCCCGAGGGACTCAGCGCCGGGATAGCCTCTTGGCCCTGTTCTGGCCTGACCTCGACCTGCCGCACGCCCGCAACGCGCTCAACCAGGCCCTGCACCGCTTGCGGCGCAGCCTGGGTGAGAGTGCGATCACCAGCCACGGTAGCAGCGACGTAGGCCTGTCACTTGAGGAGTGCTGGTGTGACGCCGTAGCCTTCGAGCGGTCGCTCGAAGGGGGTGCCTACGCCGAAGCACTCGAACTGTACCGCGGTGCACTACTCCCGGGAGTGTACGTTTCCGGCGCACCCGGGTTCGAACGCTGGCTGGAGCAGGAGCGCACGCGACTGCAGCAACGGGCGTTCCAGGCCGCGCGCCAGCTCGCCGACCAAAGGGGACACGAGGAAGGCCCCGGCGCTGCGGTGCCATGGCTGCGACGCGCGTGCGATTTTGATCCCACGGACGACCGCACGGTGCGATCGCTGATGGAGGCGTTGGCAGGGTCCGGCGACGTCAGAGGCGCGCTCCAAACCTACGACGAGTACGTGAGTCGGCTCGCTGCCGACGTCCATCTCTCTCCGTCCGCGGAAACCGCGGCGTCCGCCGAGAGGCTGCGGTCAATCGGTCGGGCCGGTGTGCCGCCGCACCGAGCACATTGGCCTCCCCGGATCGCCGTCCTCCCCTTCCTGGACCTCAGCCCGGCAACCGACCATGCGCACCTCAGTGATGGGATTACCGGAGCCATCATCTCTCAGCTGGGCCGGATCGGCGGTCTCGAGGTGATCTCGCAGACGTCGACCATGTCGCTCAAGCATTCGGCGAAGCCGCTCGAGCAGATCGCCACGCTGCTCGACGTCGGCGCCGTCGTGGAAGGGTCCGTCCTGCCCGCTATGAATCGCGTGCGCATCACCGTCCAGCTCATCGAAGTTCGGCCGGAGCGTCATCTGTGGACCAAGGAGTACGAGCGCGATCTGCGTGACGTACTGGCATTGGAGCGAGAGGTTGCGCTCGACATCGCGCGAGGGGTGCGGGTGACCATTGCAGCGCAAAGCGATCGGACTCTGGGCACGCTCCGGCCGGTCAACGAGGCCGCGCTCGAGGCGTACCTAAGAGGTCTGGCGCTGCTCAACCAGTTCTCAACCGCGAGCATCCGGGCCAGCCTCGATCACTTCACGACCGCAATCGTGACCGATCCGGACTATGCACCACCATATGTGGGACTCGCCGACGCGTACATCCTGCTGGGCCACGGCGATCTCCCGACCAACGAGGCGTTT
>JAOTWK010000201.1 GCA_029862935.1 Gemmatimonadota bacterium
TCCTCCGCGTCGGTGTCCAACAGCGGCGTGAGACGAAGTACCACGTCTTTCATCACTTCGACGTAGATACCGCCCATCCCGAACATCACCAGCGCCCCAACCCGCGGCATACGGGTGAGGCCAACGATGGTCTCCGTTCCTCCCGACGCCATCTGCTGGACCAGAATTCCGTGCAACCCTTCCCCCGTTTCCCTGCCCCCCTTCTGCCTCCCCTCCTCTACTCTCTTCACCATCTCTCGCACCGCTCGCTCCACCTCCGTCTTGTTGCGCAAGCTGAGCACGACGCCCCCGACCTCGGTCTTGTGGATGACCGAAGGGCTCACGACCTTGATCGCCACTGGGAAACCGAGTTCGGCTGCGGCTTCGGCGACCTTGGGCGCGAGGCTTTGCGTGCCCTGGCGAGACACGAATCGCCATGGGACCGTGGGGATCTGATAGGCCTCGAGCACGCGAAGCGCGTCGGGCTCCGTCAGTTTGACCTGGCCTCGCCCGAGCGTGTTGTCGATGATCTGCGAGACCGTGTCGTCGTCAGCGTCAAACGTTACGAGCTTACCGGGGGCCTTCGCCGTGTGGCGGCGGAACCGCCACATGCCGGCCAAGGCACGGGCGGCCGATTCTGGGAAGATGTAGGCGGGGATCTGCGCATCGTGCAGCTCGGCAAGCCCTGCGGGGAGGCCCTCCCGTCCCATGAGAACGGCCAGCAGCGGTTTGTCTGGATGCCGCTGGTTCACTCGCACGAGTGCCTGCGCGACGTCTTTCGTCTGAATGCCGAGTGGCGGAACGAATGAGGCGATTGCGGCATCCACGTTTGGATCGGCAAACACACAGTCGAGTGCGAACTCATAACTCTCCGGCGTGGCGCTGGCGATGAGATCAACGGGGTTCTTGACGCTCGCCTCCTCGGGAAGTCCGCTGCGGAGCTTCTCTTCCGTGTCTGCGGTGAGGCGGACAACGTCGAGTCCATTCGATTCGGCGGTGTCAGCGGCGATGATGCCGGGGCCGCCCGCGTTGGTGACGATGGCGACGCGATTCCCCTGAGGCAGCGGCTGGTTGGAGAACGCCATCGCGAGGTCGAACAACTCGTCAACGGTCTGGGCTCGGATCGCTCCCGCTTGAGCGATGATGGCGTTGGTCGCGAGTTCCGTCCCGCCCAGCGCTCCAGTGTGGGAGGCTGCGGCACGCGCGCCGGCACCCGTACGGCCGGACTTCACCACGCACACCGGTTTGGTTCTCGTGAGCGCGCGGCCCAGCTCGACGAAGCTGCCCGGGTTGCCGAAGCTCTCGAGGTACATCAGCACGACCTGCGTGCCGGGGTCGTCACGCCAGTATTCGAGAAGGTCGTTCCCGCTGACGTCTGCCTTGTTGCCACTCGAGACGAACATCGAGATCCCGATGCCCATGCTCTGCGCGTAGTCGAGGATGCTCGCGCCCATGGCGCCCGATTGGCTCACGAATGCCACTGATCCGGTTGGGGGGATCGCCGGGGCAAACGTGGCGTTCATGGATACCGCTGGATCATTGTTGATCACACCCAGGCAGTTGGGGCCGACCATGCGCAGGCCGCCAGCTCGCACCACATCCAACAGCTCCTCTTCACGGGCAATGCCGCTCCCACCGACCTCTCGGAACCCGGCGGAGATCACGACCAACCCGCGTACTCCCGCAGCCACACACTCTCGTGCCACGGTGGCGACATGCTCCTTGGGCACGACGATCACCGCCAGGTCGACATGGCCAGGCACGTCGGCGATCGAGGGATACGCTGGGATGGAGTGGATTGCGGACGCCTTGGGATTGACGGGATAGACCGGTCCCTGAAATCCCTGGCGCAGGAGATTGTCGAGAATCTGCCAGCCGAGCGTATGCTGTTGCCGCGACGCACCGATCACCGCGATCGCCGCCGGTCGCAGAATGGGGTCGAGTGAGTGCATGGAAGGAAACTACTGCGGCAGGGCGGCAAGGCGGCAGATGCGGTGGAACGAGTAGGACGACGACTGAGACGACTAGAGACGTCTAGAGAGAATAATCGTCCTCTCAGTTCGTCCTTGACCGTCTTGCTGTCTTGAACCGTCCTAGACCCTCCAAGACCGTCCTAGGCCGTCTTGGACCGTCTCACTACCTTGTCTCCACTCCCTCCAGGCCCGACTATTCACCAATGCTCACTCTTCTCAAGATCGTCCAGTCGCTCTTCAAGGCGCTCAACTCCGAGGGCACACCAGGACAGGTGGCTGCGGGGATAGCGGTTGGGTCGGCGTTGGGACTCACCCCGCTCGTGAGCCTCCACAATCTGATCATCGTGGCGGCCATCGCCCTGCTCAACATTTCGGTGCCCGGAGCAATTGTTGGATGGCTGGTGGCGGTGCCGTTCGGGTTCCTGCTCGATCCGGTATTCCATCTCATCGGGCGGTGGCTGCTGGTCGAGGTGTTACCATTGGTGCCGGTGTGGACGACCGTTTACAACACGCCCGTGCTCTCGCTCGCCAACTTCAACAACACGGTCGTGCTCGGCAGCTTGGTCGGGTGGATCGTGCTCTGGATACCGATCTATCTGGTCGGACGCATGGCGGTACGGCGGTACCGGAAGACAGTCTATCCGAAACTCGCGAAGTCCAGACTGTTCAAAGCGGTCCAAGCGTCCAAGCTCTACAACCTGTACCGCCTGTTCCAGCCCTGATGCCGCGGTTCAAGTTGTTCCGGTGGAGGGCGATTCTCCCGCTTGCCCTGTTGCTCATCCTCCTCGCAGTCGGATGGTACCTCTTCCTCGATGGGATTGTCGAGCGGCGGGTGGAACTGACGGGTGCGGAGTTGGTCGGTGCGCGTGTCGACGTCGAATCGGCCGACGTGCGGCTCGGCGAAGGCACGATCGTACTTCGGGGGCTCCAGGTGACCAACCCCGACCGGCCGATGACAAACCTGCTCGAAGCGGAGGAGATCGTCGTCAACGTCCGTATCGTGCCGTTGCTCGAAAGGAAACTATTGATCGACACGGTTGCGTTACGGGGCATGCGATTCGGGACCGATCGCTCCGAATCGGGAGCGTTGGAGAATCTGCCTCCGGGAAGCGGGCGTTTGTGGCGCGAAATCGATCAGTGGTCACAGTCGGTACGTATCCCACCGCTCACCCTCGAGACACTCGGACAAGTGGTAAATCTCGACGCGATCCGCGCTGAGAGCCTGCAGACGCTGGCGCGCGCGCGGGCGATCAAGGGTTTCGGAGACTCGTTGGGTGGGCGGTGGGAGCAAGAGCTGCGACGGCTCGATCCGCGCCCCGTACTCGACTCGACCAGAGCGCTCATCACCCAGTTGCAGGCGGCCAATCCCACGCAACTCGGTGTGGTTGGCATCACCAATCTGGTGAATGCAGCGCGGACCAACCTGACCGCCGTGCGCGGACTCCGTGGCCGGGTGACGGCCCTCGACTCAACGGCGCGAGGCGAGCTCACGGAGGCGCGGGCACGGCTCGATGCGCTGACCAGCGCGAAGGCAGCCGACCTGGCCTACGCCCGCGGATTGCTCAAGCTGCCGACCCTCGAGGCGCCGGAGATGTCGCCCGCGATCTTTGGTGAGGTCGGGGTCGCGTGGATGCGACCGGTGCTCTATTGGGTGCGGCAGTCGGAACGCTACTTGCCACCTGGACTGAGCCCACGACGGTTCACGGGACCGAAGCGCCCGCGCGCCGCAGGGACGACAGTGTTGTTCCCGAAACGGTTCGGGTATCCCCGGTTCTTGCTCGAGCATGGCGAAGCCACGTTCGAGATCGGCGGCGCGGGTGCGGGTGCCGGGGCGTACAGTCTCGAGTTGACGGGTCTCACATCCGATCCGGCGCTGATCGGCCGGCCGTTCGAACTGTCGGCGTCTCGCACAGAAGCGCGGCGCGGGCCGACGGACCTGCGTATCGGGGCGCAGCTTGACCATCGGGCGCAACCGGGGCGTGACTCCGTGGAGGCGCGCATCGCAGGCCTCCGGCTGCCGACGTTCGATCTCAAGGCGATCGGCGCGCGACTCGACTTGGGGCAGGGCACGACCGAGCTGACGCTTCGTCGTACAGGCGATCAGATCGACGGGCTCTGGAGCTGGCGCAGCACAAACGCCACCTGGAGCCGGCTCGGCACTCCGGCGGCCCTCTCCGGAGAGGCGCTGCGCCTGGGTTCACGCCAATGGGCCGAGGACCTCTTGTGGCGGACGGTGTCAGGAGTACGCTCGGTGAATGTCGACGTGCGGATACGTGGAGATCTGCGGAGGCCTGCCCTCTCGGTCAGCTCCAATATTGGCCAGCTCGTGGCGCAGAGTCTACGGCAGGAGCTGGGGCAGGAGGTGCAGCGAATCGAAGCACAGATCCGCGCTCGAGTCGACGCCTTGGTGCAGTCGGAGGTTCAGCGCGCGCGCGAGACGGTGACCGCACTGCAGCAGCGCGTGACGGAGCAGATCACGCCGCGGGTCGCCGAAGCGATCGGACTCGAAGCACGGCTGGATGAGGAGATCCGGAAACTCACGCGCCGGCTGCCCGCCGGCATCAGGATTCCCTGACCCTCTCGGACATGGCACACAGACACAAATCCTCCGGAGTGACCGCGGTGGCGGGAACGGACCTGACGCAACGCCTCGCCCGGCTGCTCGATGAGGCAGCGGGGCTGGATGCAACCGACGTGCGGGCCGTCGATGTCGATCGTGAGATTGTGGAGAGACTGCGAGACTCGATCAGCCCAGAGCAGGTGCTCGGTGGCCTCGCGCTGGATCGGCTCGGTGCGCTGGTGGATCGGTGTGTCGCACGGATAGGTGCCGACCACGACTCGGCGGGATTGGGGGATCGACAACTCACGTGGGACGTGCTCGATCTCGTTCGACGCCCGGCGGTGCTGACGCGGGTCGAGGACGATCGCGTCGCGTGGGAACGACGGTTGCTCGAGGCGATTGAGGCTTCGCATTGCTGTGTGGGGCCGCTGTTTCGTCAGCGCGCTGCCGTGTACGGCCCCAAGGTGCTGTTTGCCGTGCCCGGACGTCGCGGCGAGCAAGATTTGTCATGGCACGACGTGGAGGCCCGGGTCGACACGTTGGCCCGAGGTCTCCTGGCGCTCGACGAGCCGGATGGGGTGCAACCGGTGGCCATCCTTTCCGAGAACCGCCCGGAGATGGCGCTGCTGGATTTGGCGTGCCTCACGTCCGGTCTCGTCGACGTGATGGTGCCGGCGAACGCGACTGAACAAGACGTGGGCTACATCTTGCGGCACGCGCGCGTCCGCACCGTCGTCGTGTCGACGCGCGTGCAGTTGCACAAGGTGCAGCGAAACCGCGAGTCGCTGCCCGATCTGCGACGGATCGTGGCCATGGACCCGGTGGGAGAAAGCGGTCCCGATCTGCTTCGATTCGACGACTTACGTACTCGGGCGGGGAAGGTTCCGCCGGAACTGCCGCGCCGCCGCGGTGAGGCGGTGCGCATCGGCAATCTCGCCACGGTGATGTATACGTCAGGCACAACAGGGACACCCAAGGGCATCCAGTTCTCGCACCGTAACCTGGTGTTCAAGCGACACGCGCGTGGGCTGGCGCTCCCTCGCATCGGTGACCAAGACGTCTTCCTATCGTATCTCCCGTTGTTTCACACGTTCGGGCGCTATCTCGAGATGCTCGGGTCCGTGTATTGGGGGGCGAAGTACTGTTTTCTGCTGGACCCGTCCGTGGAGGCGCTCGTGGACGGCATGGGCCACCACCGCCCGACCGTGTTCATCAGCGTTCCACAGAAGTGGATCCAACTGTACGAGACGATCGTCCAGCATGCCGACCCGATGGAGGCGACAGATCGAGAAATGGCCGAGGCCACCCGTGCTGTGACGGGCGGGCGCCTCTCGTGGGGTCTCTCAGCTGCCGGCCACCTCGATCCTGAGATCTTTCGGTTCTTTCAGACGCAGGGTGTGCAGGTGATGAGTGGCTTTGGGATGAGCGAAGCCACCGGTGGGATCACGATGACTCCACCGAACCAATATCGTGACGGCTCGCTCGGTGTGGCCCTTCCGGGTATCGACCTCGAGTTGGGCGATGACGGCGAGCTGCTGATCCGCGGGCCGTATGTCATGATGGGGTACCTCGACCCACCGGACGGCGAGCCGTCGTTCGACGCTGAGGGGTGGTTCCACACGGGCGACCTCATGCGCGTCGACGATCATGGGCACCTTCGGTTGGTGGATCGCAAGAAGGAGATCTACAAGAACATCAAGGGACAAACGATCGCCCCACAGCGAATCGAGAATCTCTTCCGCGAGTTCGAGTCGGTGGGTCGTGCGTTTCTCGTGGGTGACCACAAGCCGTACAACACGCTCCTGCTTTACCCGAATCCCAAGTACGCGGAGCTCGACTTCGGGTCGATGTCGGACCAGGAGAGGCGTGATCACTTCCGATCGCTCGTGGTGTCGGTAAATCGTTTCGTCGCACCGTATGAGCGCATCGTGGACTTTGCGGTCATCGATCGCGACCTCGACGCAGAACGTGGCGAGCTCACCCCCAAGGGAACGCCGAGACGGAAGACGGTAGTCGAGAACTTCGCCGATGCGATTGCCTCCCTGTATCGCCGTGCC
>JAOTWK010000202.1 GCA_029862935.1 Gemmatimonadota bacterium
GAGAACGTGGCCCTCCAGTACAAGGATCGCGACGCGTTTGCCGAGTGGGTCTTGAGTAAGACGACCTCATTTCCTGAGGCCTATCAGAAGATCAAGGCGGTCAACGTGGGGCTCCTGGAACTCGACGAAGCTGCTGCCGCGGAGCTCGAAATCGGCCGGAATGAGTGTGCCCTGGGAGGCAGCTAGGCGTCGGCTGCGTCAGCCGGTGTTGGACAGCTGACCCAAAATTTCCTATGTTCTCGCTCGGGATAGCCCTTGGTCCCAGGAGCAGAGGATGCGTTGGTTCATGGAGTGGCTCAAACGCCACGTTCAGGAAGTGCCTCAAGAAGTCTCGTGCTGCGAGTTCCGCTGCAGCAAATCTCAGTGCTACCAGGGCGAGTGGGAGCACTGTGAGCGTCGCCTGTCCTGGGTATCGCTGAGCGAGTCTGAGGAGCAGCAGACCGCCTAACACCACAGCCGCTCCACCCGCATCCCGTATCCCTTATCCCTCACCCCTCTCGCAGTAGCCCCCCTCCGTCCCAATCGTTTTCTTTCTCTCCGCACATTGA
Organism: Gemmatimonadota bacterium; assembly: GCA_029862935.1. The sequence continues at coordinate 549 of JAOTWK010000202.1, forward strand.
CCGCACAGCCGGAGAAGCAGCCCCATGGCGTATCCATCGGCGATCAGGGAGGCACATCAGTCTCAGCTGACCTCCATTCGCGAGCAGGGCCTGTTCAAAGAAGAGCGCTACATCCATTCCCCACAGTCGGCCAACATCGTGGTCGAGTACCCGTCGGGATCGGCGCTGAAGCCGCTCGTGAACCTCTGCGCCAACAACTACCTGGGACTGTCCAGTCATCCCGAGGTCATCGAGGCCGCGCGTGCAGCCCTCGATGCCCGTGGCTACGGCATGTCCAGCGTGCGGTTCATCTGCGGCACGCAAGACATCCACCGGGAGCTCGAGCGGCAACTGAGCGTATTTCTCGGGACCGACGACACGATCCTGTTTCCGAGCTGCATGGACGCCAACGCCGGCGTCTTCGAGGCGCTTCTGGGTCCCGAGGACGTAATCATCTCCGATCGCCTCGTGCACGCGAGCATCATCGATGGGATTCGGCTTTGCAAGGCGGCGAGGGACATCTGCGAGCATTCCGACGTGAAAGTGCTCGAGCAGAAGCTCAAACAGCACCAGGACAAACGCGCCCGCATGATCGTGGTCGATGGCGTGTTCAGCATGGACGGCGACATGGCGCCGCTGGACGAAATCTGCGCGCTCGCGGAGCGCTACGACGCCTTGGTCTTCGTCGACGACAGCCACGCGACGGGCTTCATCGGCAAGACGGGGCGCGGGACGCCCGAGCATTTCGGCGTGATGGGAAAGATCGATGTCATGACGACCACGTTGGGCAAAGCGTTGGGCGGCGCATCGGGCGGCTGTGTCTCCGGGCACGAGGAGATCGTGCAGCTGTGCCGGCAACGCGCGCGGCCGTACCTGTTCAGCAACACGATGCCACCGCCGATCGTCGCGGGTGCGCTCAAGGTGCTGGAGATCCTGAACCGCAGCACGGAACGCCGCGACAAGCTGGAAGAAAATACGCGGTTTTGGCGGAAGGGCCTCACCGACGCAGGCTTCATCATCAAGGAGGGCGAGAGCCCGATTGTCCCAGTGATGCTGTTCAACGCCAAACTGAGCCAGGACATTGCGCGTGACCTCTATGAGGAGGGCGTCTACGTCATCGGGTTCTTCTTTCCGGTCGTGCCCAAGGGGCAAGCCAGGATTCGTACGCAGTTGTCGGCAGACCACGATATCCCGCTGCTCGAGCAGGCACTGGAGGCGTTCACCAAGGTGGGCGACAAGTACGGCATATTGGGTTTCGATGAGAAGGCGATCGTCGAGAAGTATGGGGTGTAGAGTACGAGGGTTCAGCCTTAGGTTTGGAGCGAGGTCGGGAAGTGAGCGAGTTCTTCTACTTGGTAGGACAACGAGACTGATCACATGCTAGAGATTCTCGGCGGGATCGCGTTGATCATCCTCGCATCGCGGACGGCTCCGGCCCTGGCTGCGCGTTTGAGTGGCCGGGTGCATGACCCCGAGTACGAGCGGCGCCTGCGCGACGTCGAGGAGCGTCTCGGCGAGATCCAGGAACGGCTCGTCGGACTCGCCGGCGACGCGCACGACCGGCTGCTGGACCTCGAGGAACGGGTCGATTTCACCGAACGGGTGCTCCAACAGAACCGAGACCAGGAGAAGCTCGAGCCGGGTGAGCCGCGGTATGAGCATTGAGAGAGCAGTCAGCCATCAGATCTCAGCTTTCAGCTGAGGCGTCGTCCTTGCGTTGCTCCCGTCGCTGCTGACGGCTGTAGGCTGACGGCCGAGAGCTCTGACACTCACGTTTCACCTTTCACGTTTCACATCAAGATCTGGGCATCGATGACTACGACAACTGATTTCCTCTCCCAAGTCGATCGCTACAGCGCACACAACTACCATCCGCTGCCCATCGTCATCGCCAAGGGTGAAGGGCCGTGGGTGTGGGACGTCGACGGCAACAAGTATCTCGACTGTCTGTCCGCCTACTCCGCGGTCAACCAAGGACACCGACACCCTGCGATCGTGAAGGCGGCGAAGGCGCAGTTGGATCGTCTGACATTGACCTCTCGAGCGTTCCATAACGATCAGATGGGGCCGTTCCTCGAGGACCTGTGCGAGATCACCGGTTACGAGAAGGCGCTGCCCATGAATTCCGGCGCCGAAGCGGTGGAGACGGCGATCAAGGCCGTGCGGCGCTGGGGGTATCGGATCAAGGGGATTCCCGCCGATCAGGCGGAGATCATCGTCTGCAGCAACAACTTCCACGGTCGCACCACGACCATCGTCTCGTTCTCGACCGAGGAATCCTACAAGTCCGACTTCGGCCCCCTCACACCGGGCTTCAAGGTTATTCCCTACGGCGATGCCAAGGCGCTGGAAGACGCGATCACGCCGAACACGGCTGCGTTCCTGGTCGAGCCACTGCAAGGAGAAGGCGGTGTGGTTGTGCCGCCGGACGGTTATGTGGGGTGCACGTACGAGCTCTGCAGGCAACAGAACGTGCTGTACGTGGCCGACGAGATCCAAACGGGTCTAGGCCGCACCGGGCAGATGTTCTGCTGCGACTGGGAAAAGGTGAAGCCCGATGTGTTGATCGTCGGCAAAGCCTTGAGCGGTGGCTTCTATCCCGTCTCTGCGATGCTCGCAAGTGAGGAAGTGATGGGGGTGTTCCATCCGGGCGATCACGGGTCCACGTTCGGCGGCAACCCCCTCGGAGCGGCCATTGCGCGTGCCGCGCTCCGCGTGATCGTAGACGAAAAGCTTCCGGAGCGCGCCCGCACGCTGGGCTCCTGGTTCATGGACGAGCTTCGTGCGATCGACTCGCCTCACGTGCAGGAAGTTCGCGGCAAGGGACTGATGGTCGGTGTCGTGATCAAGAAAGAGAGTGGTACTGCACGCCCGTTCTGCGAAGGCCTCATGCAGCGCGGCATCCTCGCCAAAGAGACCCATGAGCAGGTCGTCCGCTTCGCCCCGCCGCTCATGATCGAGAAGGCCGATCTCGAGTGGGCGTTGGGAGAGATCGGGCAAGTGCTTGCTGGTGGGGGAGTCAGCTGACCGCTGATGGCTGACGGCTGATGGCTGAAAGCTGATGTCTGATAGCTCATAGCTGACCGCCGACTCATGTCCTTCCGCATCCACAATCTCCGCTCCGGCATCATCGAGTCATCGCATGCCGTGTCTGCCGCCGTGTGCCGGCCGGATGGAAGCGTCGTTGCCCGAAGTGATGATCCAGAGCGCCTGACCATCATGCGGTCGTCGGCCAAACCGTTTCAGGCTCTGCCGCTCGTGCTCGACGGCGTGGTCGAACGGTTTGGGATCACCGACCAGGAGTTGGCTTTGGCGTGCGCGTCGCACAGCTCCGAGCGGAAGCAGGTAGAGCTGGTCGCGGCGTGGCTCAACCGGATCGAATGCGTCGAAAGCGATCTGGCGTGTGGTCCGCACCGCCCGCTCTCCAAGGAGTTGGCGGTCAGGGATTTCGACAGCCCGTCGGAGCCGGATCCGCTGCCGCCGTCCCCGCTCACCAGCAACTGTTCGGGCAAGCACACCGGCATGTTGGCGCTGGCCAAGCACCATGGGTGGGACATCGCCGGATACAACCAACGAGGTCATCCGGTGCAGGCGCGCTGCCTGCAGGAGGTCGCGCGGTTTTGTGGCGTCACTCAGGATGAGGTTGGTGAGGCGGTTGACGGATGCAGCGCCGTCACGTTTGCCGTTCCGCTCCGAGCGATGGCCACGGCGTTCGCGAAGCTCGTGGCGAGCAACGACGCGGGACCCAAAGCCATTGTCCATGCCATGACGACGAACCCATACCTGGTCGGGGGAGAGGGCCGTCTCTGCACGGCAGCCATGGAGGCCTACCCCGGAAAGCTGCTTACGAAGGTGGGTGCCGAAGGCGTGTACGGCGCGGCCCTCATTGATCGCCAGCTGGGCATCGCGATCAAGGTCGAGGACGGCAGCGCTCGGGCCGCGACGGTGGCGTTGGTCGCACTGCTCGATCAGTTGGACCTCGACCCATCTCCCTCCTCCCTCCTCCCCAGATTTGCCTCGCTCCCGATCCTCAACACCCGCCGCGAACAAGTCGGGCTCATGCGGGCGGTGGGGGAGGTGGAAATCGTTTGATGCGCGATGCGGATTCGGGGTAAACTGGTGGGGCGGGTGAGAAGCGATCGTTGGACTGATCGAGACGACTATGAAGGCGACGACGATGACGACAATGACGACTCGGAGAAGGTTGCCGCTTCTGTCTGAGTCGTCTCAGTCGTCGGAGTCGTCAGAGTCGTCTCGTGACTCGTCGCCCGATCGAGCAGCGGAAGGTCTGGATTCATGAAATTCATCGACCACGCCACCATTCGCGTCACGGCCGGTACGGGCGGGTCCGGATGCATGTCGTTCCGCCGTGAATCGTTTGTGCCCAAGGGTGGGCCGGACGGCGGCGATGGTGGGCGGGGCGGGAGCATCTACCTGCGGGCCGATCAGCATCTTACGACCCTGCTCGACTATCGCTACAAGACGCATCGCAAGGCGAAGCGTGGGCAGCACGGCAAAGGATCCAACAAGACCGGCAAATCGGGGGACGACGTGTACCTCCCGGTGCCCGCGGGGACAGTCGTGCGGGACGCCGGTTCCGGGACGCTGTTGGGTGAGTTGGTGGAGCCCGGTCAGACGCTCCTCGTCGCGAAGGGTGGCCGCGGCGGTCGGGGGAACGCACAATTCGCAACACCGACCCACCAGGCGCCCCGCGAGTGGGAGCCGGGAGACGACGGAGAGGACCGGACCATCGAGCTGATCCTCAAGCTCCTTGCCGATGTGGGACTCGTGGGAGAGCCCAACGCCGGCAAGAGCACCCTCCTTTCTGTTGTCTCAGCCGCCCGGCCCAAAGTCGCCGAGTACCCCTTCACCACGCTCACGCCACAACTCGGCGTCGTGGGACTGTCTGACCAGCGGTCGTTTGTCATGGCGGACATTCCGGGACTCATTGAGGGCGCCCACAAGGGGAAGGGGCTCGGCGACCAGTTCCTCCAGCACGTGGAGCGGACACGTGTGCTCGCATACTTGGTGTCGGTCGAGGCCGAGGACGTGCAGGCGGCGTACGACGCGCTGCGGGCCGAGCTCCAAGCGTACGATCCCGTGCTCGCCAGCAAGCCCCATCTGGTTGTGCTCACCAAGTTGGATCTGTTGCCGTCGGAGGCCGACCCGCCAACGGTACAGGCGCCCGAGGCCAGCGGCGTCGTGGCCATCTCGTCGGTCGCGCAGCGTGGGCTCGACGTGCTCACGGAGCGGTTGTGGCAGATGCTTGCCACGACCATGACGAGTTCGCGCGACGTCACGCTTCCGTGAACACACCGGACTTGAGCTATGTAGCGCTGGCGCTCGTGCCCGGTATTGGACGGGCTCGACTGGACATGCTGCTGGCGGCGTTCGAGACGGCCGCTACCGCTCTGGCAGCACCCTACCGTGCGCTCGTCAGGGTCCCGGGCATCTCCAAGGCCGCGGCAACTGCCATCACGCGAGCATCTCTGGCGCAGGCAGAGCGTGTCGTTGAGGGAACCACGCGGGAGGACGGTCAGGTGCTGTTGCCTTCCGATGCACGGTTTCCGAAACGCCTCCGCGCGATTCCGGATGCACCGACCCTCCTTTTTACCAACGGGAACCTCGAGCTGTTGGACGGACCGACCGTGGCGATCGTGGGGAGCCGTTCACACACGCGCTACGGCGCCGAAGTGTGTCGCCACTTTGCCTCTGGACTCGCTCGAGCCGGACTCACGGTGGCGAGTGGAATGGCGCGCGGTTTGGATGCCGTCGCCCACACGGCGACCCTCGACGTCGGCGGGGGCACGATAGGCGTGCTGGGGAACGGGCTGGGTGTGATATACCCGTCGGCGAACCGCGCGCTGTACGAGCGGGTGGCAAGGGATGGGTGTCTCCTCACCGAATTCCCGCCCGGTGAGCGTCCGCACGCGGGCAGCTTTCCGCGCCGCAACCGATTGATCTCCGGCCTGGCCCGATGCACGCTGGTAGTCGAGGCTCGGGAGAAGTCGGGCGCGCTGATCACTGTGGATTGCGCCCTT
>JAOTWK010000203.1 GCA_029862935.1 Gemmatimonadota bacterium
GCGTATCGAGCAAGGCGAGAGACTCCCGGCGCTCTTGCTCGAGGAGACGATCCACGTGACAAGCGCGCCGTACTGAGGAGGCCTCGCCGCCGGTCTGGGACGTGCGGAGCCGCAGCGGATCTGCTAAAGTTTTGCTGAGGGTTGGGCGGCACGCCTCGGGTGCCGCCGTTCGCCTGGGTGGTCCCGACACGAACGTGGGTGTCAGGAGGGGAAACGCGTATGGCGTGGTTCGAGCGGTTATCCGTGGCGGTCGTGCTTTTGGCCAGCGTGGCCGGCTTCTCATACGTCATCTGGTCCCGACGTCTCGGTCACGTGTGGCCCAAGCGTGGAGAGCTCCGCATCGTGAACGCCAGGGGGCTCGTCACCGGTCTCTGGGAGGTGTTCACCCAAAAGGTCGTCCTCCGGAACCGACCGTGGGTGGGTCTCTTTCACCTGCCGCTCTTCTTTGGCCTGCTGGCCTTCCTGGCCAAGAGCGTCTTCCATGTGCTCCATGGGCTTGGAGTCGACGTAACCGTCCCGGGCTGGTACGTCCAGGCCCTGGACGCGATCGCGGTGGCGGTCCTCGCATCGATCGTGCTGCTCGCCATCCGCCGCTACTTCGTGGACCGCGAAAGACTCACGCACCTCACGGAGTCTGGGGTCATTCTGGGTCTCATTGCCCTCCTCATGATCACCCACCTCTTGGAGCGCGTGTTTCCCCTGGTCTCCGTGGCCGGACGGGTGAACTGGTGGGCCCACTACGTCGATCTCGCGGTGTTCCCCGCCGTCATCGCCTATGGCAAGCACCTGCATCTGTTCCTGGCGCCGGTCAACGTCGTTCTGAAGCACATGACCGAGCTGCCATCGGATCGCTCGGTGTTCGGCAACGATCTCGACATGGATCTGGAAGACGAGTCGAAGCTCGAGGCAGAGCTCGCTCGGCTGGGGATGCCCCGGGGCGTGGCGGATTTCGGCTTTGGGGCCCTCTTCGATCCGGCCGCGTGCATTCAGTGCGGTCGGTGCAACGACGCGTGTCCCGCCGGGCCAGCTCTGAAGCCACGGGATCACTTCGTCCTCGCCCTGCAAGACCCTTCGTTAACGGCAGAGCAGCTGGCCAAGCTCATCGATCCGGACGTGACCGCGACGTGTGTCCAGTGTCGCGCCTGCGAGGTAGCGTGTCCCACCGGATGCCGGCCCGGACGCAACGGGCTCGAGATCCGGGGACGCCTAATGGTCGATGGCCTGTATCCGCCTCGTGCTCTGCGCGAAACCGCCATGAAGGCTCTGACCTCCTCCGGCAACATCTTCGGCCAGGATGAGAGCGAGCGGAGCCGGTTCATTCGGGAGAACGCGCTGCCGATATTCGACGCTCGAGCACACGAAGTGCTTTTCGTTCTTGGATGCCAGGGCAGCAACAGCCCGGAGGTGCAGCCCATCGTGCTGGCCACTGGGAGACTCCTCGACGCGGCAAAGATCCGATGGGGAGTGCTCGCGGAGGAACGGTGCTGGGGGGAAGGTCTCCTTCACGGTGGCGGCCTCATGGAAGACTGGCCGCTGTGGGCCCAGGAGCGCATTGCGTTTCTCTCCGACGCTCTCGGCGGGGATCAAGGACGGACTATTCTCACCATCTGTCCTCACTGCCGTGATACCATTCGCACGCAATACGCAGCGTTCGGGGCGAGCTTCAGCGACGTTCAGCTCCATACGCCGTTCCTGGCAAACCTGGTCGAATCGGGGAAGCTCCGCCTCAAGGCACATCCCCTGGACGCAGCCCTCCACATCCCCTGCAAGGTCGTGCACAACAGTGAAGACAAGGGAATGCGCAGCCTGCTTCAATCCGTGGGCGTCACACTGCATCAGCCAGCGTCCAGTGCTGCGGCATTCCCAACGGCGTGTTGCGGTGGGGGCGGGGGCGGTTTCCTCTGGGACTCACCGGCAAAGGTGAACCAGAAACGGTGGGCGCAGATCAAAGCCACGGGACAGACCGCAGTCGTGACCGGCTGTCCGGGATGTCACCGAATGCTCGGCGTGGTGCGGGACGAGCACACCCGCATCTGGGATGTGGCCTCGATCTTGGCGGATCGACTGGAGGCGCCAGCCGGGAACTGAGGTGCCGCGTCAGCGGGACTACCCCTCGCGAGCCTTCCGGATCTCCTCGGTGAGCGCCGGCAGCACCTCGAAGAGGTCGCCCACGATCCCGTAATCGGCGACCTTGAAGATCGGCGCATCGGGATCCTTGTTGACCGCGACGATCGTCTTGGCCGTACGCATGCCCGCCAGGTGTTGAATCGCGCCGGAGATCCCGATGGCGAAATAGAGATTCGGGCTCACGGTCTTGCCCGTTTGCCCCACCTGCTCCGCGTGGGGACGCCATCCGGCATCCACCACCGCACGCGAGGCCCCGACCGCCGCATTCAGCGCGTTCGCTAGGTCCTCGATGAGCTTGAAGTTCTCCGGCCCCTTGAGGCCCCGCCCGCCGGACACCACGATCGAGGCTTCCGCAACGTCGATGGCAGCACGCTCGGGATGCTTGATTTCGACGGTGCGGGCCCGCGCCTCACCTGCACTCACGGCAACCGACTCGACCGAGCCAGCCTTGGCATTCGCTTTAGGGGTCACCGCATTGGATCGCACCGAGATCACACACGGAGTCGCCGAGATCTTGAGTGTGATATTCGCCTTCCCCGCGTACACGGGTCGGGTGACCATGATGCCGCCGTCGTACTTCACGTCGGTCACGTCGGAGGCGAACGGACATGCCAGTCGGGCCGCCACGCGTGGGGCCAGATCCTTGCCAAGTGCCGTGGCCGACACGAGCGCCGCTGCGTAACTGCCCGCCCGGACTTGGTCTGCGGCAACGCCGGCGTACCGGTCCGCCTGATAATTGGCGAGGGACGCATCTGACGCCACGAGCACCTTGTCGGCGCCGAACGCCCCCAATCCGTCCGTGGCCACCCCTGGTCCACCCACCACCAACCCGTGGACCTCACCACCCATCCCGTCGGCCAACACCCGCGCCGCCGTCAGCACCTCATGGGAGACGCGCTTGATGTCGCCGCCACGCTGTTCGAGAATCGCGAGAACGTTCGGCATCAGAGCACCTTCGCTTCGTTCTTGAGTGCATCGACGAGGGCCGGAACTGCGGCTGCACCTTCACCGACGATGCGGCCGGCTTTTCGCTCGGGTGGATAGCTCAGACTCAATACGTCGAGCCCTCCCGCATCGAGGGCTACGTCCTTCACATCGAGTGGCTTCTTTTTGGCGAGCATGATTCCCCGTAGGGCAGGATAGCGGGGTTCGTTCAGCCCCTTGTCTGTCGTGAGCACCGCTGGCAGTGGAAACTCGACGACCTCCACACCTCCTTCGATCTCCCGCTCCGCCTTGCCCTTCCCGTTGGCGATCTGCAGATCTGCAATCGCGCTCACGCAGGGGAGCCCGAGCAGCTCCGCCACCATGGGGCCGACACCGTGGCTGTAGTCGTCGATCGCGAGCTTGCCAAAGAAGATGAGATCGTAGGCGCCCTCCGCGAGTTCGGCGGCCAGAGCCTTCGCCACGGGCAACGGATCGAGCGGGATGTGGTCCGTCTTCAACAGCACCCCCCGATCCGCCCCCATTGCCAACGCAGTCCGGATGGTCTCCTGCGAGGCGTCGCTGCCGGCGGAAATCACGACGACTTCGCCCGACCCGGCTGCCTCCTTGAGTTTGAGTGCCTCCTCAACCGCGAATTCCTCGTACGGGTTCAAGACGAACTTCACACCACCCTCGTCGATCGCCTTCCCACCGGCGTCGATCTTGATGCGGGCCTCCGAATCCGGTACCCGCTTCACGCACACCGCTATCTTCACAGTAACCTCTTGTATCACTTGATGTTACACAGCTCGAAGCCCGGCGGATACCGGGTGCAGGAAGCTACTTCACCGACCTCGCGGTCGCAACGTCAGAACCAGCGTTTTCGTCGGAAATACACCAACATCATCGCTCCAACCGACACCATGATCCCCCACACGTACCAGTAGCCCCATGGCCAGTGCAGCTCAGGGATGTTGTCGAAGTTCATCCCGTAGATGCCCGCGATAAACGTGAGTGGAATGAAGATCGTCGCCATGATGGTGAGGACCTTCATCACCTCGTTCATGCGGTTGCTCACAGTGGAGAGGTAGATGTCGAGCAGGCCACCGACCATCTCCCGGAAACTCTCCATGATGTCGACGACGCGGATCGTGTGGTCGTACACATCTCTGAGGAACACGATCGTCGGCTTGCGGATCAGCTTCGAGTCGCCCCGAATCAGCACGTTCAGCACGTCCCTGAGGGGCCATACCGCCCGCCGCATCTGAATCAAGGCCCGCTTCATGTGCTGCACATCCCGCAGCGTCTCGGAGGTGGGATTCTCCATCACCTCTTCTTCCAACTCTTCGGCTTGGTCTCCGAAGAGCTCCAACACGGTGAAATAGTTATCCACCACCACGTCCAGCAGCGCGTAGGTCAGGTAGTCAGGGCCCATCTTCCGGATCTTGCCCTTGTTCTCCCTGAGACGGCGGCGGATCGGTTCGAACACGTCTCCCGGGTCCTCCTGGAACGTGAGCACGAAGTTGGTGCCCAATACCAGGCTGATTTGCTCACTGGCGACCCGGAAATCCTCGACCTCATCGTCCTCCTCGACCCGCAATACGCTCAACATCCGCATCACGATGTACAGCCGATCGTCGAAATCCTCGAGTTTCGGACGCTGATCGGTGTGGGCGACATCCTCGAGAAGCAGCTGATGGAGATTCAGCTTCTCGCCGATCTTCTCCAGCACTGCCGGCTCGTGCACCCCGTCGATGTTCACCCACGTGACGCTTGATGCGCTCATGCACTCGTAACACTCGTCGATCGACGTCACTTCCCGTTCGTCGATGCGTTCGGCATTGTAGTCGATGAGGGTAATCCGAACGGGCTCGGTGCGAGCGGGTCCCATGTGATTCAGGTTGCCGGGTGCCTGCCCGATCCGGGCGGAACGGCGGTGAAACAGCTCGTCCATTAGCACATCCCCCAGTTCTGGATTCCGCGATCGGGCGAGGTCGGTGTATCCCGTCCCGCCGGCCCGAGGCCATTCGAGCGGGACTCACCGATCGCTGGTGAACTCGATCTTGTTGTGCGTTCCGTCGCACATAGGCTTGCTCTGCGAGGCGCCGCACCGACAGAGGGCGAAGCTCTCTTTGACCTCGATGGGCTTGCCCTCGTGGTCGGTCAGTTCGCATGTCCCCGTCACCAGGTACGGCCCGTTCTTTCGGACCTTGATCGTGATGCTCATAGTCGCTCCATGTCGAACGGTGTTGGTGTTGGACTGAAGAAACAGTAGGGTGCTCGTCTCGCCGACGCAATCACCGTTTCTGCAGCGTTTCGAGCAGACGCTTCAAGGAGGATGTGTTCACCACGTCGTCCTTAGTGAGCCAGGCTCGGCGAGCCTGGTCCACTCCATAGCGCATGAGATCGAGGTCGCCGACCCGGTGAGCATCCGTGCTGATCACGACTCGAAGCCCGAGCTCCTTGGCACGGATCACATGCGCGTCCTTGAGGTCCAGTCGATCGGGATGCGCGTTCAGCTCGACGATCACGTCGTGCTCGGCCGCGCACTGAAGCACCTCTTCCAGGTCGAACTGCATGGGATCTCGGCGGTTGATTTGTCTGCCGGTCGGGTGGGCCAGAATGTTCACGGCCGGATGCCGAATGGCGGCCAGGATGCGCGCCGTCTGCTTGGCGGGCGGGAGGTCGAGGAGCGAGTGCACCGAAACGAGTACCACGTCGAGCCGCTCGAGGAACTCGTCTTCCAGGTCGAGGCGCCCATCACGAAGGATGTCCACCTCCATACCCTTCAGAATGCGGATCTCCGACCGGCGGGCCGCAATCTCGTCGATCTCCTCCCACTGCGCCGCCAGCTTCTTGGCATCCAGGCCACCCGTCATCGCCAGGGCCTTGCTGTGATCCGTGATGGCGAAATAGTCGTACCCTCGAGCGACACACGCGTCGAGCATGTCCTCGATCGCGTTCTTGCCGTCCGACCAGGTGGAGTGCATTTGCAGATCACCCCGCAGGTCACCGAGCGTGATCAGGTCCGGCAATGCGTCACGTTCCGCCGCGGCGATTTCACCGCGGTCTTCACGCAACTCAGGTGGGATCCACGCCAGCTCGAGCGTCTCGTACACTTCGGCTTCCTCGCGACCGGCAATCATGGTGCCCGCAAACGGGTCTTCGGGGTCGGCCTCGTCTCCTGTTACCTGGAACACCCCGTACTCCGAAACGCGCAGACCTCGAGCGACCGCCCGCTTCCGCAGTCGGACGTTGTGCTCCTTGGATCCCGTGAAGTACTGCAGGGCTGCGCCGTAACTCTCCGGTGGGAGGAGCCGCAGGTCAATCTTCAATCCCGACCGGAGCACGACCGTGCCCTTGGTATCGCCAGCCAGCTCCACCTTGCGGACCTCGGGATACGTCGTGAAGCGCTGCATCACGGGACCCGGATCGGTCGTGATGGCCAGGAGGTCAATGTCTCCCACAGTCTCCCGGCGGCGACGATAGCTGCCGGCCACTTCGAGCC
>JAOTWK010000204.1 GCA_029862935.1 Gemmatimonadota bacterium
GGCCGTGCTGTTCCCGACAGCGGGCTTGGTACTGTTGTGGCTCGCGCGGCGATTCCCACGTCGGCGCGGGTGGCGGCGGGCAGTGCAATGGGTGCTGATCGCCGCTTTCTTTCTGGGCGGACTCCGATCTGCCCTCTGGGGCCTCGGCTCTTCCGTCATGGTCGCCAACGGCGCGCCGCTCATCGTCACCGTGGTCGGACTTCTTGTCTTGTGGGTGCTGAGACGGCGGGGTCCGTCCGTATCGCAGAAGGTGTAGAGTCTCACGGCGGTGACGCGACGCGTCACTGCCACGGATACGGACCGTCCATCGTCACTGCACGCTTCGCTTGCAGCAGCAACTCCATAAAGCGCTGCCAGGACTCCCAGCTGGTGGTCCGTTGGTAGACCGAATTCGTCTTGTGGGCAATGACGAGATCGACGGCAGGCAGTACGGTGATCCACTGGCCTACCGCACCGCGGGCCGTGTACGCCCCTCGAAAGGGACCGACGGCTCGCGGACCATCCCACACCCACCACATGTAACCGTAGCCGAAGTACCCATCTCGTCTCCTGATGGGATTCATTTCTTCCAACGGCGTGACGATGCCCGTGATGCGCTCGACCCACTCGCTCGAGATGATCCGTTCGTCCTGCCAGCGACCTTTGCGGAGCATGAGGTAGCCGATCCGGGCCATGTCCCGGGTCGATAGCCACATGTGATAGGCGGGATTCACCGATCGCTCGAGATTGCCAGTCTTCCGCTGTGCGGAGCGGTCCCAATCCTGAAATCCGAGAGGCACGGCGAGCTGCTGCTCGAGCGCGTCGTAGATGTTGACGCCCGTGAGTTGCTCGAACACCGCGCCCGCGGCGTTGAAATCCCAATTGCTATACAGCATGTACGTGCCAGGCTGCTGGGATCCGCGCTCAGGGGCATCCGCCAGGTTGTCGCCACTGTTGGAAGCCTGATGGTACACACCTGAGCGGGCAGTGATCAGATGACGGACGGTGGCTTGCTTCTCGATCTCGAGAAGACCGCCGATGTCATCCATACCGAGCTCTTCCAACGACAGCTCCAGACTGATCGTTCCGTCTTCGACATACCTCCCGTACAGCATAGCCAAGACACTCTTCCGCACTGAAGCGACATAGGACAGGTCAGCCACATCCCCAAACTCCAGCACCACCCGACCCCGATCGATCACCACGAGACCAGTCGTCTTCGAGCTGTCGCGCACGAACCGCCACGCCCGTCGCAGTCCCACCGGCGACCAACCATACGCCTGCAGTGCCTGGGTGTCCGGCCAGACAGACTCCCATTCAGCCCCTGGAAAGACCGGATCGGCAGACTGAGCGTGGACCCCGCTGCTGACCAGAACAGCGCTCAGCACGAATGCGGCCGTCATGGCGCGTTGCAGCCGACGCCTCAGAGCACTGGCGATGCACGTCTCGATGCTGAACATTGAGCTACCCCACATAACGGGATCCCCCTAGCGATGCGCTTGACGGATTCATGAGCAAAATGCTGGGAAAATATGTGCCGTCGAAGCCTGTCGAGCCAATGCTCGCTGCTGTGGCATGGGCGGTCCGCTCTCCGTTTCGAGCGTTCCTCATCGTCTTTGTCCCAGCATTCGCGATCCGTTTGTACTTCCTGACGCTGATTCCCATCGACACCATCCTCCCGCACACACGCTGGGAGATCTTTGCAATTGCACATTCCCTCGCGACGACTGGTCAGTTCGCGGATCCATACACTCTGCCGACTGGTCCTACGGCGCACCTCGCACCGATCTATCCGTTCTTCCTGAGCTTGATCTACCGGGTGTTTGGCATGACCCTGACCGCGGGATACATCACCTGGCTACTTGCCATCGCGGGCGACGCGGCTGTGTTCGGCCTCATGCCCTGGTTTGCCGGGAAGCTGGGCGTTGAAAGACCCGCGGGACTCGTTGGCGGTCTCGCCGGTGCGGTCGTTCCCCAGTGGCCTTCTCTCGTTGAACCAACCGCAGCCATCGTGATGGGTTTCTTGTTGATCGCATACCTGAGGCGATGGACTTCGGGTCAGCCAAGCACGCTCGGCACACTCGTCTTCGGAGTTGTCTGGGGCATCGCGCTGCACCTTCAGGTGACGTTGCTTCCCGTCTTGCTGGGGTGCATGGCATTCGAGCTGTGGTGGATTCCAAGCCGAAGAAAGTGGCTTTCGGCCGCGGTGCTTATTTTGGGTCTGGTACTCGCTTCGGTACCCTGGGGTATCAGGAACTACGCGGTCTTTGGCGAGGCCGTTTTTATCCGCAGCAACTTCGGGCTCGAGCTCCGCATGGGGAACCATGATGGTGCCGCTGCAGACATCGACGTGACCGCCGCGCGGACCGTCGAACGACATCCGCGGACCAATGAAGCGGAGGCGCTCGAGCTTCGTGCGTTGGGTGAGGTGGAGTACATGCGCCGCGCGCGTGGCGACGCCATCGAGTGGATCCGGGAGAATCCGGGCACCTTCCTCCGACTTACGTTATCGCGTTTCGTTCACTACTGGTGCGGCCCGCTCACGCGGCCGGTGGCCGCGGGGCTCTTCACCCTGCTTACCGTCGTCGCGCTGCTCGGTGCGTGGCAGATACTGCCCAGGCTTGCCGCACCGAACCGCGCCGTGTTGCTCATACCGCTGGCGACGTACCCGCTCGTCTATTACATCGTGAGCTATATGCCTCGATATCGAGTACCCTTAGACTGGATGCTATTGATCCTCGCCGGAGGGTGGGTCTGGCAGCGAATCGACCGAACCGCCGCAGAAGGCAGGGCATGATGGGTCGACGAAAGACCTTCCGTGAGAAGCTCGCTGACGACAAGGACTTTCCGCGCGTCGAGAAGATCTCGCCCGGCATGGCGAAGCAGTGGGGACAGGGAACGATCGTGATCGCCGCGGCGCGCGAAATCGACACGATTATGCGGAGCGTTCCCAAGGGCACACTGATTACCATCAATCAAATCAGGGAGATCGTTGCGCGACGGCATGGTGCGACAATCGGCTGTCCGATCACGACCGGTATTCACGCACGTATTGTGGCAGGTGCCGCCGGAGAGGATGAAGCCGAGGGCAAGAAACGCGTGACGCCCTACTGGCGGACGCTCAAGGTGGGTGGCGAGTTGAACGAGAAGTACCCAGGAGGGCTCCTGGGTCAGCGCACGCGCCTCCAAGCTGAGGGTCATGAGATCGTCCACCGGGGAACCCGCATGTTCGTACGTGATTACGAGCGATCCCTAGTGAAGATCGACCGCATGGTGCCCAGCCCTGAGCGGCACCAGCGGCAAAGACCGGCGCGGTAGGCATGCGAAGACGACGCTCCACCAGACAGGAACATTGGGAGAGAGTGTTTTCGTCAAAAGCTCCAACGGACGTCAGTTGGTACCAACCTCAATTGACCGTATCGTTGAAGTTGATCGAGGCATGCGGGCTCGTTCCGCATGATCGCATCATCGACGTTGGCGGTGGAGCCTCGACGCTTGCCGACGCGCTGCTCGATCGGGGCTTCCACCACGTTGCTGTACTCGATTTCGCGGAGTCGGCACTTGATGTTGCACGACAGCGGTTGGGGGAGCGCGCACGGAATGTCGAGTGGATCCAGGGTGATATCACCACATTTTCACCGAGTCGGCAGTGGAACTTGTGGCATGACCGCGCCGTGTTTCACTTTCTCACCGATGCCAGCGACCGCGCAGCATATCGTCGAGTCCTCCACTCGGCGCTTGCGCCAGGTGGCCACGTCGTCATGGCGACATTCGGACCTGGCGGCCCCCAACGCTGCAGTGGTCTGAGAGTCATGCGATACGCCTCTGACGAGCTCGCACACGAGTTTTCGGGTGACTTCGAGCTCAGGGAGTCGTGCCTGGAACAACACACGACACCGACTGGGCACTATCAGGAATTCCTGTATGTGCGTATGCAGCGTGTGGCGTGAGGGAGGGACGGGCTCTTATGGTTGCTGAGGCCATGGAACCACACGGGCTTGCCCTGCTCGCCTACTTCCAGGGCGATACGGACGCGCAGCTCGTGATTCGGCGTGACGACGGACTGAACAATCCCATGCCAGCCAGTCATTTCTTCCGATCCCCTGACGAATTTTCGTCTATCGAGCGCTCGGCGCTCGACCACTGCCACGGCAAGGTGCTCGACATCGGAGCTGGCACGGGAATCCACGCACTGGTGCTGGAGTCACGGGGGATGGAAGTCTCCGCAATCGATGTGAGCCTCCACGCGGTCGACGTGATGCACGCGCGCGGGGTCAGAGACGCCCATCAGGTCGACGCCTTCCACTACCACGGCGGACCATATGACACACTGTTGATGCTGGGTCATGGCATCGGGATGGTCGAGGACCTCACCGGGCTGGAGCGCTTTCTCGCACATGCACGTGCACTCACACGTCCCGGCGGTCAGCTGTTGGTGCACTCGGTCGACGTCCGTCGAACTGACGACCCAAGGCACCTGGCCTATCACGACATGAACCGCCAGGCGGGACGATACATTGGCACCATTCGATTCCGGTTCGAATTCCACGGGCAGGCTGGGCCCTACTGCCAATGGCTGCACGTGGATCCCGAGACCTTGCAGCAACATGCTGATGCCGGGGGATGGGGCTACCGGGCGATACACGAAGAGGAGAGCGGAGAGTACTTGGCTCAACTCACCCGGTGACGGGACTGGGTTGCATCCGAGGCTGACAGCGGCCGCCAATCACATTATCGTAATCACAGTTCAGACCACTGCATCCATGTCCGTCACGAGGACCGTCGCATGCGCATCTTGATCGCTGGAGTTCTCTTGGTGTTCAGCGCGAGCTGCGGCTCGCAGGAGACGCCGCAACAGCAAGAACCGACGAGCCAGCGGACACGCGACAGCGCCGTCGCGGCTTCGGGGCTTCCGGGGGCTGCTGGCGTAGGAGCAGCGATGTCGGTCGCAGACTCCGCCGCCGCGCGTCGGGCCCGCTTGGATTCACTCACGCAAGAACCCTGATCTCGGTGTTCCGACCGGTTCCCGGTCGTAGGCGCCCTCACGCAGGAGGGACCTGCCATGAAACCCGCCGCACTCTTGAGCTGCCTCTTTCTCTGCCTCGTTGCGCTCGCGCACTTGGCGCGACTCACCTTCGGTGTTGGGGTCGTGGTCGACGACTACGTCGTGCCAGCGTGGCCCAGCATGCTGGCCGTGATCGGCCCGGGTGTCCTCGCTCTCTGGCTGTGGCGCGAGCAACGGCAACCGCACTCCTGACGCGATCAGCCGGACTCCATGGTTCAGCGCGATTACATCCTCCGACTCATCGAGCAGGCAGGCACGATGCTCAAGGTGCTGCTCCAAAGAATCACGGGCCAATCTGCTACGCGTGCCGAACTCGCAGGCGATCTCCAGCGGGCGGCGCAGTTGGGCGGGCTCGACCTGGATCTCCTGCGCCTCTGTGACGGAGAGGGCCTCCTGCAGGTGATCGCACCGACGGGCGAGGCGGACCCCTCGCGCACATGGCTGGCCGCCGAGACTCTCTACCTCGATGCCCTCGCCGCGGAACTCGAGGGGGACCTCGACGCGGCGGTCGCGGGCTACACCAAGGCCACCGCCCTGTTTCGCATCATGGAGCCCACCTGGGTGCTGCCGAGCGGATTCCCCGAAGCCAGCATCAGGATCGCCGACATCGACGTGCGGCTCACTGCCCTCGGACCCTCGTCTGCCGGATAGCTTGCCGCAGCGGCCACCCGCTGACAGTTTAGGGGCTTGTTCCTCGTCTCAGAGGGCTACTGTCGTGAGTTCGACAAGACTGTGCTGACATCAGCTTCGTCACTTCAAACCGACAACCGGAGGATTTGATGAAACGCTTCGCTCTTCTCTGCTGCATGGCCCTTCTTATGGCCTGTGCCCCAGCTGACGAAGACGACACGCTTTCGCTGGCCGACGTAGCAGGTACCTGGTCGATGGAAGCGCTCCAACAAGCCGGTGACAGCGTCATCGTCACGATGGAGATGACGGCCACCGACAGCTACGATGGCTGGGCTATCGTATTCGCGGGCCGCGATCCCATTACCGCACGGGTCCTCGCAGTTGGGGGCGACAGCATCGTGTCCGAGTTCGGCCCCTACGAGAGCGCGTTACGGGCCGGGGTCATGGTGACGACCACGTCGGTCATGCGGCTGGACGGCGACAACCTCGTCGGCAGCTTCGTCGCGCGCTACGCAACGACCGGAGCCGACTCGATCTTACGCGGTCGGCTGCAGGGAGTGCGCGCACGGTAGTACCCGCGTAGTTCGGGTAATTACGCTTCAAACACATGGTACGGTCGCCGCGCGGCGCCCGTGGTACCTCGGAGATCACATGAAATTCACTGTTCTCGTCGCCGCGTGCGCGATCGCGATGCAGGGGTGTGCAACGGAATCGTCGCTCAACCGCAACGGCACCGCCGCTGACTATCTGGACTACTCGGGCCGCAGCGACGTGCTGAGCGGCGGCGTCCGCATGATCCCCATCGAGACACCGAAGGGCACGTTTCGCGTCTGGACCAAGCGGATAGGTAACAATCCGACCATGAAG
>JAOTWK010000205.1 GCA_029862935.1 Gemmatimonadota bacterium
GTGGTCCACGGGGCGTCCCATGAGTAGTCAACCCCGACGAACGAGAAGGTCCCGATCACGCGGTTGGGACTTACCGTGGTGAGGGTCAAAGTGCCGTCCGACGGCGGGCCCCATCCGGTTGTGAAGTGATAGCGACCCTCGATCGAGACCGACGCATAGGTGGCAGCTGAGGGATCGGCGCTCATGGCGTACGTTCCGGCACCGGCGATCTCCTGCGAGACGATCCTTAGGACGTCCGACCCTCGCCACACGATCACCTGCAGGTGATCCCCGACCAAATCGGAAAACACGGTGTCCGAGATGAACGGCTCACCGTCGACGGTCGCCCAAACGTGCTTTGCACCCCCAGCGGGAGCGAGGGGGTCGCTGCCGTCACCACTACATCCGATGACCCATATGAGGGTCATCAGTGAGCCGATCCGCGCCGTGCGATTCATCGCTAGCTCCTTCGGACCGCGACAGGGCCTGTGACGTTCCCTGCACCGCCGATCCAGGAACGCAATTTATCAGCGGCTCCCTGACGCCGAAAGTCTCCGCCCGACTGCCGGCGGACGTCGGCACTCCCGCGGTCGCCCTCAAGTCACCCGGAAGAGAAGTCCCGACGTGTTCCTCGGGGACGGCCCTGGCTCGCCCTCTAGCCTAGGCTTCGCCGTGGCGTGTCGTGCGCTCGCGACTGGGGATAACGGCGGGAGTCGCCCTCACGCCGAACGCCAAGCTCCCCGGAGGGGGTCTCGCGAATAGGGTGGTGTGACTCCTACGCGCACGTGCGCCAGGTGCGGAAAGCTCTCTTTTAGAATCGGAGAAGGCGTCTCCGAGATATTTCCCAGGATTCCTGAGATCGGTGTCGTGCCTGGCTGAAGCCTCGTGCGGATCGCGCCTACGCCCCGTATCCTTCCCGAGTCACATACGGGGGCATAGATGAGCGTGAACTCAGAGGTCCTGGTCGCGGCGATGCTGCTCTGGATGGGCGTGGGTGGCGTCGCGTCCTGGTTCGCGAAGCGATACGGCTGGAGCGAGTGGGGTTGGTTCGTAGCCTCGCTCCTGACGGGGCCAGCGTCTTGGTGCGCGCTATACCTGAAGATCAGGGCAGAGAAGGAACGTGTCGGGTCTCACGGACCTCGACTCAGGCTTCCCTCCCACATCGACTGGGCTTGAGCACCCCGATGCCCGACGCCATCACCCGCCTCAACGCAGCCCTTGAAGGCCGCTACCGCATCGAGCGTGAGCTTGGTGAGGGCGGGATGGCGACGGTCTACCTCGCCGCCGACCTCAAGCATGAGCGGAAGGTCGCGCTCAAGGTGTTGAAGCCGGAGTTGGCCGCCGTGGTCGGTGCAGACCGCTTCCTGGCCGAAATCAAGACGACGGCGAACCTCCAGCATCCGCATATCCTGCCGCTCTTCGATTCGGGGGAGGCGGACTCGTTTCTGTTCTACGTGATGCCGTACGTGGAGGGGGAGACGCTCAGGGACCGGCTGGATAGGGAGCATCAACTTCCTGTCGATGATGCGGTCCAGATCGCGAAGAACGTGGCCGAGGCGCTCGACTACGCTCACAAGCAGGGCGTCATCCATCGTGACATCAAGCCTGCGAACATCCTGTTGCAGGCGGGCAAGCCGGTCATCTCGGACTTCGGGATCGCGCTGGCGGTTGGAGTTGCGGGTGGGGGCCGGCTGACGGAAACCGGGCTGTCGCTCGGAACACCTCACTACATGAGTCCCGAACAGGCGACGGGGGATCTGAGTGTGGGTGCATCGACCGATGTCTACGCGCTCGGATGCGTACTGTACGAGATGCTGGTCGGTGAGCCGCCGTACACGGGCAGCACGGCACAGGCGATTCTGGGCAAGATCGTCATGGGCGATGCGCCTTCGGCGAGCGTAGAGCGGAAGTCCGTGCCGCCGAACGTGGACGCGGCAATCAGGAAGTCGCTGGAGAAGGTGCCAGCGGATCGGTTCTCCACGGGAGCACAGCTCTCGACAGCTCTTGGAGACTCGTCTTTCCGCCACGAAGAGCCGCGCACCACCCCAACCGAACCGCGCTCGCATCTCTCGCGAGTCCGAGATCCGGTGTTCCTCACAGCGTTGACCCTCGCCTCGGTACTGGGAGGGGTAGCCGGAGCTGTGCTTTTTGGGGCGTCGGACGCTCAGTTGAACTATCCCGTCCGGTATACTGTCCCCGTTAGTGTAGACGCAGACCGCTACCTCGGCGACTGGGAATACACGAGCTGGGGTCGTCCCGCGAGCACCTCGCTGGCGCTCTCACCCGACGGGCGTGCCTTGGTCTATGCCGCTTGGGTCAACACGGCCGACGCAGGGTCCGGCTCGTCCTCGCTATACGTGAGAGAATGGCAGCAGGAACGGGCCGTGCCCGTCACCGGGAGTGAGGGCGCGGCCAACCCGTTCTTCTCTCCCGACGGCGCATGGGTGGGCTTCTTCGTAGGTTCTTCACTTCGGAGGCACTCGCTGGGAAGCGCCGGTACTGAGACAGTCGCCGCGGAGATACCGATACCTGGTGGGGGGCCGAGAGGCGCTTCATGGGGTGACGACGGATCTATCATCTACGGGGCCGCAGGCGGCCTCTATCGCGTGCAGGCCGAGGGTGGCGCGCCCGTACTAGTGGCAGATCCGCGAGCGCCACCTGCCGAGTTCGTGCGCTACGATCAACCGGACATCTTGCCGGGCAGCGACTGGGTGCTCTTTCATGGAAAGCGCTCATCGGACCCAGCCACGGCCGAGATCCTTGCCCTGGACCTGAACACGGGTGAGCTCAAACATGTCCTCTCCGAAGCCATGGATCCGCTCTTCGTACGGACGGGGCACCTGCTGTTCGTGAGGCTCGGAACGCTCATGGCCGTCCCGTTCGACCCCAATCGGGTGACCGTCGAGGGAGAGGCCGTTGTCCTTCTTGAAGACGTGATGCATTCCGTCGGAATGATAAACAACAGTTGGGACCAAGGTGCTGGTCAGTTTACGGTTTCGGCCACAGGGCACATGGCGTACGTGCGAGGAGGAATTTCGCCCGAGCTGCCGAGGGTGCTTGCCAAGGTCGCGTTGGACGGTGCTGTCGAGCCCTTTGATGTGCCCCCTCGCAGCTACATGAGCGTCCGTGTTTCCCCGGACGGCGAACGTCTCGCCACCTACGCGAACACCGGGACAGACCGAAGCCTGTTCATCCATGATCTTGGGCGGGGCGGGACTGCCAGACTGGAAACCGGGGCTTATCGCAGCTTGTGGCCAATCTGGAGCCCGGACGGGGAGTACATCGCCTACACCTCGGACCGGGAAGACGGGAGAGACAACGCGTACCGGATTAGAGCAGACGGGAGTGGACCACCCGAGCGTCTGGCCCCGTCGGAGCGAGGCCAAACCGTCTCGTCGTGGTCGTCTCAGGGTGTAATCGCATATATGGAAGGGGGCGACATTTGGACGTTGCCTCCTGAAGGGACGCCAGAGCCCTTCTTCACCTCTACCGCAAACGAGCGGTTCCCGACCTTCTCGCCGGACGGGCGCTGGCTTGCCTACGTTTCGGATCCGAGCGGCAGGGACGACGTCTTCGTGAGGCCTTACCCAGGCCCAGGCACGGCCCTCCAGGTCTCCGGGGCAGGAGGCGGCTTCTCGCCGAGTTGGTCTCCAGACGGCGCCCGACTCTACTATCTCCTGGACGAGTACCCGACGACGCGGATGGCGGTGAACGTTTCGCCCGAGGCAGGCTTTGAACGCCCAGAGCCGATTATCGATCCATGGCCCTACTTCACAACCATCTTGGTCACGAGCGAAGATGTCGCTGCCGACGGATCTTTCATTACGATCGACGAACATCCCACGGCGAATGAGGAGGTGACCCTCGGACGCTCCGCGGACGAGATTCACGTGGTGCTGAACTTCCTCGACGAGCTCACCCAACGCTTGCCCATCAATTGAAGCCCCCCATCCCCTGGCTCCGCGTCTTCGTGGAAGGCGTGGTGATCGTAGGCTCGATCCTGCTGGCGTTCGGGATTGATGCGGCGTGGGAGGGGAGGCAGGAGCGGGAGGAGGAGCACAGGCTCCTCCAAGACCTCCAGCACGATTTCATCGCAACTAGGGAGTTGCTCGCATCTGGGGTGGCTCAGCATGAACGGACCAAGATTCTAGCCCTGGAGGTTGCGGAGTACGGAGTGTCAGGCGGCTCCCTTTCGGATCCTGCGTTCTTGGACGACTTGCGCGGCGTCATGCAGGTCTTCGTCGGCGCCACCGCCACACACCCAAAGACCGCCGCGCTCGACGGTGCTCTGGCCTCCGGGCAGCTTGACCTCGTATCCAACGACCAGCTTCGATCAGTGCTCGCCGGATGGCCCGGGGCGCTTGAGGAGTTCACCGAGCAGGAGCGCGATATAGCTGAACAGACCGTGGAGTCTCGACGCGCCCTCGCCAACGCTATCCCTATCGCTGACCAAGTCCTGGAGGGAAGCTTACTGCGGTCCCTTAGAGCATCGAGGGCACCCGTGAGTGTTTCGCCTGAACTTGTTGCCTTCGTCACGTCGGCCCTGGGCCAGAATCACGCAGCGTTCAGGGCGCGTGACGAGGCCCTTGCCGAGAGAGACGGCGTGGTTCTGCTCGCCGAGGTAGACGAGATTCTCCGGCTGCTTGCGCTGGAGCTGGAGTGAACTGCGCTACTCATCGACGGCTGCTGCGGAGTTAGCCTGTGCCCACCCGCTCCATCCCCTGGCCGCGCATCCTCGCTGAGCGTGTGGCCATCGTGGTGTCCATCCTGCTCGCCTTTGGGATTCAGGCATGGTGGGAGGGGGTGCAGGATAGGGAGGAGGTTGGCCGGGATCTCGCGAGTGCAAAGTGTACGCTTCGTTCGTCAGCGTGGAGGACCGATCAGGAGGACCCGAGCGAGCATTGGTGCACCAAGTGCACGTACAGTTTCCGAACAACCTGGGTGTTCGCAATCTCGTCCGATACTTGACCTTCGCCATGACCACTGCGGTCGGTGAGATGCGGATGGTGCTGAGGGAGCTAGAAGACTTGATCGTTCTAGTCGACGGCCTCATGTGAGCGTACCGCTCCATCGCGTCCCGACCTCCCGCTCCCCAGCCTCTGATGGCATCTGGGCAGGAGGGAGGCGCGACAGGTGAGCGTCCCCTAGTTGAACGTGACCCGTGCCGATTGTGTACGCCCATTCGCCCCGGTCACGACCACAAAGCGATCACCCGGTCTCACTTCAAACCCGGTTACGCGGTCGGGATCTACCCTGCGGGGACGATTAGGACCTTCGTTCGACACGAAGCGGATTTGCCGCCCACGGATCGGAATCGTGAAGGTCACAGTGGTGCCCGCCTGCACTTCACCCAGGGTGACAGTGCGAGCGCCGTCCCACTGTGCGAATGCGACCCGCCGGTCATGCCAGTCGTTCTGAACCTCCACCGAGACCGACGGAAGGGTGTCCCCACTGCGCGCTGGAGACTGTTGGTTGCTGCCACCACAGCCATAAGCCAGCGCAGCAGTTGCGATTACTAATGTCCATCTGCTGGTACTCATGACGCAGTTTACTCACCAGGGCGTCTTCTTGCACCCTGTCTCTAGATCGAGTCTAGGCACCGCCGTTCCTTGCAGCGTTCACTCCCCCACCCCAGCCTCCTATAGCATCCACAAGGAGGACGTATGTCGGGCAAGGCCGTGCGGGAGACACTAGGGTTCTTGGACGGCCAAGCTGAGGTGGGCTGATGTCACTGTTCGAGTTCATGGCGGTGTTGCTGTCGATCATCCTCGGTCTAGCCATTGCCGAACTCATGACCGGCATACTGAGGCTGATCCGAAGCCCTCCGCCGCTTCGCTCGGTCTGGGTATCCGCCAGTTGGGCAGCGTGGCTGCTGCTGGTTTGTGTTCAGACTTGGTGGGGGAGTTGGGGCTACAACTCCTACAGCCTTGAGTCCTGGACGATCTGGCAGGTACTCCTCATCATCGCCCCCGCGCTGCTCCTATATCTGGCGGCTGGACTCGTCCTCCCGTCTGGTTCTGGACCGTCCGATCCGTGGAGCCACTACCTAGAGCACCGGCGTTCGTTCTTCGCCATACTCCTGTTGTTGATGCTCGCCTGGACGATTGAGTGGACGTGGCTCGCCGGCCAACCGCTTGTGGGGCGTGGCAATATCGGGAGAGGGATCAACGCGGTCCTCTACCTGTCGCTTGCCATTAGCGCACGTCCCGCCGTCCACCGATGGGGTGCCGTGATCTGGTGGGGTCTAGTTGCCGTAGCTTTGTCCCCCCTGTTCGGCGGCGACGCCGCGGAACTTGGCTTCTAGCATGACCTCCGGGCCCTCCGGCAGACTCTACTCCGCAGTCACCAAGCACTGGCCGAAGATTTGGAGTCTACGTCCTTCTACGTATTGGGGGGCCGGTACTCGGTAGGCATGTTGCAGAACCATCGCCACCTAAAGAATGGACGGCACATGTCTCCTTCGCTCAGCTTTTTCACGTCCGGATCCCGAAGAGGCATCTGGGTCCTGGGCGTCGTGCTCGCCCTGGTCACGCTGGGTGGGTGCGTGGGGGATCTAG
>JAOTWK010000206.1 GCA_029862935.1 Gemmatimonadota bacterium
CGTCTTGCCGTCCTCGACGTCGTCGGGGTTCGGCAACACGAACAACCGGTCGTAGAGCCGCACTTCCGCCTCGAGCGCGTGCGCGGCCGACACCCAGTGGATCGTGCCTTTGACCTTGCGCCCGTCGGGCGTGTTCCCGCCCTTGGTCTCGGGGTCGTACGTGCAGTGCACTTCGGTGATCGCACCGGTCGCGTCCTTCACGACGTCCGTGCATGTGATCAGATAGCCGTAGCGGAGCCGTACCTCCCTGCCAGGAGCCAGCCGGAAGAACTTCTTCGGTGGATCCTCCATGAAGTCGTCGCGCTCGATGAAGATCTCACGCGAGAACGGGAGCGCGCGCGTGCCTTCCTTCGGTACGTCATGCGGGTAGTACGGTGCCTCCAGCTCTTCGACCTGACCCTCGGGGTAGTTGTCAATCACGACCTTGAGCGGGCGCAACACCGCAAGCACGCGCGGGACACGCTGGTTGAGATCATCCCGGATGCAGTACTCCAACTTCTCAATGTCCACACGACTGTCGGTCTTGGCGATACCCACGAGATCGCAGAACTGGCGGATCGCCTCCGGAGTGACGCCGCGTCGGCGCAACCCCGCGATGGTCGGCATGCGGGGGTCGTCCCAGCCGCTCACGTGCCCTGCCTCAACTAACTGAATGAGACGGCGCTTGCTGAGGATCGTGTGCTCGAGGTTGAGTCGCGCAAACTCGGTCTGTTCGGTACGGGGCTTGGGGACGTCGGCAGCATCCAACACCCACTCGTACAGCGCGTTGTTGTCCTTGAACTCCAGGCTGCACAAGGAATGGGTGATGTTCTCGATCGCATCCGACAGGCAGTGCGTGAAATCGTACAGCGGATAGAGGCACCACGCATCACCGCGTCGGTAGTGACTGGCATGGCGAATCCGGTAGAGGATGGGATCGCGCATCAACATGTTGGGATGCGCCATGTCGATCTTGCCGCGCAGCACGTGCTCGCCGTCTTTGAATTCCCCGGCTTTCATGCGGCGGAACAGATCCAAATTCTCTTCGACGGAGCGATGGCGATGTGGACTGTCGCGCCCGGGCTCGGTCACCGTCCCGCGATACTCGCGGATCTCCTCTTCGGAGAGGCTGTCGACGTAGGCGTTCCCGTTCTCGATCATGTGTACGGCGAACTCGTACAGCCGCTCGAAGTAGTCCGAGGCGAAGTACAGGTGCTCGCCCCAGTCGAAGCCCATCCAGTGCACGTCTTCCTTGAAGGCCTCGACGTACTTCACGTCCTCCGTTTCGGGATTGGTATCGTCGAACCGGAGGTGGCACACGCCGTCGTGCTCCAGTGCCAGTCCAAAACTCAGGCAACACGCCTTGGCGTGCCCGATATGCATGTAGCCGTTGGGTTCCGGTGGAAATCGGGTTTCCACTCGGCCACCGTACTTGCCCGACGTCATGTCACGCTTCACCATGGCGCGGATGAAATCCGTGCCGGTGGGGCGGGAGGCTTGTCGTTTCACATTTCCTGGCTTGTTTGTCACGCCGTCTTCACCTTTACCGTCTGCCGCGCAACCCTATGACGCAACTGCACTCATTCCGCCGCTGATCCACCGCGCAACCTAAAGTCGTGACAGCTTGGCGGCTACCGGGTGCTCGCGGTCGCTCCGCTCGGGTGCCTTCGCGGCGGGCCTGGCCTGGGCCGGGCCACCTCACTCGTCATTTCGACACACCAGAGTCGCGGTATCAGGCCAAGACGTGTCTCCTTGCGCAACGGGTAGGCCTCCGGGCCACTTTTCGGCTCAGCCCGGAAAGAACGGTGACGGCTGTCACTAGCCTTTGCACTACCCGGTCCCTACATTCGCACGCACCATGAGCACTCTCCCTCCCGGGGTGATGGTCGGTGTGGCCACGAAGCTTCGACCTTCCCGTCGCAAGCACAAGGCGCGCCCTCCCCTCCCAACTGGTTTCACCGGCGTGGCCCCGGCCCTCGAGCCCGGCCGCTCGATCTTCGAGCGCCATGCCGTACCGGCACTCCTGGCTTTGGTCTGGCTGGTCATCGCGGCCGGGACGCTCCTTTGGGGCATTGACTACTACGTCATGCCATTGGCGGACCGCCCGTATTCTGACTTGCACGAGGCCTTGAAGCCATCCGGCGTCGTCGGGCTTGGGTACGGCATCGTGGGATCCGTGCTCATGTTCGTGGGTGTCGCCCCATACTCCCTGCGGAAACGGATCCGCTTTCTCGACCGAATGGGGAAGCTCCGGCACTGGCTCACCTTCCACATCTTTCTCTGCACGCTCGGGCCGTATCTCGTTCTCCTGCACACCAGCTTCAAGATCGGCGGCCTCGTCTCGATCGGCTTCTGGGGCATGATGACGATCGCCGTCAGCGGTCTGTTCGGACGGTATGTCTACGTCCGCATCCCCAAGGCCATCAACGGACATTTCCTCTCCCTGCAGGCCATCGAGCAGAAGCAACAACGGCTGCTGGAGACTATCGCGTTGCGCGCCGGTCTCGCACAACCCGACATCCACGAGTTCGAACGCGTCGCGAGACGCCGCACCGTCAATGTGTTTCTAGTCGCGCTCGTGCTGTCGTTCTGGTACGATCTGACGGCGGGCTCCCATCGGAGGAAGATCCAGCGTCTGCTCGCCCGGAAGGGGGTGCCGCCGAAGACCCGCGCCGACGTCGCCCGGCTGTTCCTCGAAGAGGTTCAGCTGCAGCAACAGATCGCCCTGCGGAAGCCGTTTCTGCAGATCTTCAAGTTCTGGCACCTATTTCACATACCGCTCAGCATCGTCGTGGTCCTCGTCATCCTCCTGCACATTGGCGTGGCGGTCGCGCTCGGGTACACGTGGATCTTCTAGCGCCACCTCTCCATCCTTGACAGCTTGACCCCATGTCGTGCTGCAAGCCCCGATTTCAGGGGCGCGCACGGAAACTGATTTTCGGGGATCGGAATCAGTGATCGTGGTGGTGAGGCGTGCCCCGCCACGATTCATGTGAGGGACAGGGGCGGTCAGGTACGACCGCCCCCGTTTTTCCGTGGTCTATTTCGAGCTCGTGGTCTGTTCCGCGTTAGGGAACGATGTTGAAAGCTGCGCTGGTGCCGCTGGTCAGGTCGGAGGCAGTCGCGATGAACGTGTAACCGTCGGCAGCGGCATTGATCACGAGTCCCCTGAACACAGCCACGCCGTTCACGGCTTGGATGGTCACCGTCCCCGTCAGCCGAGCAGGGATGGCCGCAATGGACTCTCCATCGGCGCCGTTACCCATGGCGATGATCGATGTCATCACACCGTTGGTCTTGTTCACACGCCACAACGTCTCGGGGTTGTTCGCGCCGTCGCCAGTAACTGCCAACAATGTGCCGTCAGGCAGGAAGGTGATGCCCGCGACACCCGTCTCGGGCAAGGGGGCGACGTAAGCAGCCGTGAGGGCCGTGATATCAAGCGTGACCAAGTCCCGTGTCTTTCTATTCGGATTATCTCGGAGTCTGACGACCGCATACATCGTCCCGCTCGTCGGATCTTCGGCAAGACCTGTAAAGCCGTCGATCGAGTCTCCGGGGACAGTCACCCTCCCGAGCCCCGTGCTACTTCCAGTGATAGGATCGACCCGCATGAGGCTGTCGCTGAGCGCAGTGGCTCCGATCAAACGCCCGCTGCCCGTCTCGAAGGCGATGCCTTTGAGGTTGACGCCCATATCGCCGATGTTCGTCAACGCCCCAGTGACACGATCGATGGAACTGAGAGCATTGTCGAGATCGACGGAGAGGACTGCTCCCGTGGTGACGTCGTACACCATACCCAGGATCTCTCCAGTTCCCTCGTTATCCGAAAGGAATGGTGTGAGGACTTCCGGGCGCGCGTGGTCAACGAGCTCGATGATCCGATCGTTGGCGTCGCGGCCACTCGCGTGTAACACGAGGCTCCCCGGGTTGACGTCCAACGCGATTGTCACCTCGTCACTGGCCGATGGGACGAGGTTCCCGTCGGCGTCCTGAATCTCAACCTCGACGGCCGCCAGCGGTTGCCGGGCAGTGCCACCGGTGATTGTTCTGAAGCTCAGCCGTGCCGGGACCCCGGGGCCAGTTCCATCGCTGCACGCTGACAGCGACAAGGTCATGGCGAGAATACTGAGCGCATACGGCGTTCGAATCAGGGTCATGACGGCTCCTCTAACGGCGGGCGGCAAGGATGCAGAAACTTGGTGTCGCGTTGACGCAGAGGCGTGACTACTTCATGCATTTCCGTCAACGAATTGTGGCAGCCAGGGGTCGATCAGTCGTCGCTCGACCGGACCGTCGACGGCTGAGTTGGTACCTCCGAGGCTCCCATCACTCGTCACGTCGAGTGAACTGGAATCCAGACTATCAGTGACGCCTGACCCTGTCCGTAACGCTTGTCACACGCACGGACGAACCGTTGCCCTAGGCCGCTGGACCGGGCGGGCGCACGCGTTGCACGAGCGAGGTGGATTCGAGGCGACGCCGCCGGGCGTGCCGCCACGTCGTTCCGCTTTCCCAGGTGGAGTCTGAGCGTGACACTCCCAACGCGCAAGACCGGCTCGAGCGTGCCAATCCCGTCGTTTCGGTGACCGCCATCGAAACGTTTTAGACCACCCGCATCGTTTTGTAGCAAAACTGACCTCTGAACCCATCGCGTAACCAATTAAATAACTGACACTTAGGTTCTGGTTGCCACCGGAACACTCCATGCAGCACGTATACCGTCAACTCGAAAGCATGTCATTCAATCGTGACGGCCAA
This sequence comes from Gemmatimonadota bacterium, assembly GCA_029862935.1. The sequence continues at coordinate 4,741 of JAOTWK010000206.1, forward strand.
CGGCTCGGCCACGATCGCACAGCCTTAATGAAAGACTCTCGACTCAAATTCGGCACTCGTCCGGTGACGCTCGTCACCAGCACTCCCGGGGCAAACGCACTATGATGTCTCGGCCTTCAAATACAGACAAGACCGGAGTCTCAAGATCGATGGGAACACCGCGCCTCTCGACCGTCCTGGTGCTCTCGGCGCCGGCGGCCGTCGCCATCGCCGCGTTCGTGAGCTTGCGGGAGCCAGCCCCGCCACCGTCAGCGGCTCGGTCCCAGGGTACCGCGCTTGTGAAGGCAGCGGACTTCCATCCGGCGACAACCCCCGATCGCGGCAATGTCAGCCACGAGTTCCGAGCCGAAGTCGCCACGCTCGAGGAGCGACTAACCAGTGCCCCCAGTGACACGACAGCACTCGCCCGCCTGGGGTCCTTGCTGGTCATGGCTCATCAACCCGCAAAGGCGATCCCGTACCTCGAGCGCTACACAGCCATCAATCAGATGAATCGGGAGGCCTGGCTGCAGCTCGTCACGGCGTACGCTGCCTTAAACGACTGGGGTAAGGCCCTGGAAGGCACGATGGCGATTCTTGCCAGCTGGCCGGACGATTCAGAAGCGATGTACAACGTCGGTGCGATTCACGCTAACCAAGGACAGTACGAAGAGGCCAGACGTTGGTGGGAGAGAGTGCGCGACCAGGGGACTGACTCGGCGTTGACCGAGACAGCCACTGCATCGCTGCGCCGCCTGCCGACCATGCAACCATGATGCGACGAGAGCATTCCGACCGTCGTGTCGGAAACGCTCGACCGCGGATCTGGCTACTACTCGGGAGCCTCATGACGTTTTCTCCGACACTCGCGACGGCCCAACTCGTTTCCCCAGGGAAACTGGCTGAAGCTCACGCTGACCTGAGCGGTGTCAGAAACTGCACACGTTGCCACACACTCGGGCGGCGCGGCCTTTCGAATGACAAGTGTCTCGAGTGCCACGTGCCGCTGCGCAACCGCTTGAGGGAGCAAAAAGGGCTTCATGCGACGTTTACCGAGGAGAATTGCGCCGACTGCCACACGGATCACTTCGGTCTCGACTTCGACATGGTCCGATTGGATACCACCGCGTTTCGCCACGACAGCACCGGCTTCGAGCTCGCCGGGAGTCATGCCGAGCTCGGCTGTCGGGAGTGCCACCGATCCGAGTGGATCATTGCTTCAGATGTCATTGCGTATGTGCGCGAACACGGCACGGCGGAGACGACGTTTTTGGGAGTAGGCACCACATGCCTGGCTTGTCACGAGCCGGACGATCCGCATAACCGGCAGTTCCCTGACCAACCCTGCGAGGACTGTCACGGCGAGTCCACCTGGGATGAACTGGTGGGGTTTGATCATAACAAGACCCGGTATCGCCTGACCGACCTGCACCGCGACGTGGAATGCGAAGAGTGTCACAAACCAATCCGGCGACGTGGTCGCGAGCCGTACGTCCAATACGTCGACATGGATTTTGAGAGGTGCATGGATTGTCACGAGGACGAGCACGAGGGCGAGCGGGGCGAGGAATGCACCGATTGTCATAACACGAGCGGCTGGGACCGAATCAATCGAACGACGTTCGAGGAACGGTTCGATCATGAAACCGCGGAGTTCCAGCTGGTCGGCGCCCACGCAGACGCCGAGTGTAGTAGTTGCCATGGACCGAGCCCGACGCGCAACGACACGGTGTACGTCTCGTTTGCGCCCGCGAC